>DATJYH010000331.1:0-25364 GCA_035499675.1 Puia sp. | reverse complement strand
TCCCTGCCTGTGGGAAGGGCTCACCTGGAGCCCGGAGAAATTTTGACTGAACTGCCCTCCATCCTCCCCACCTATGAGGACGTAAAGATTTATACCAGTGACATCCCCCATGTAATCCACCACGAGGACACACCACATAACGGAAACGGACATACGAAACACTCCGTCCTGGTCATCGAGGACAATGACGACCTCCGGGCCTTTCTGAAAAGCAGGTTATGCACACAGTATGAAGTGCATGAGGCGGATAACGCGGCACGGGGCATTGCGTTGGCTTATGACATTGTACCGGACCTGATCTTGTCTGATATCATCCTGCCGGGAGAGGATGGACTGCATATTACGGAAGTCTTGAAACAGGACATCCGCACTTCGCATATCCCCATCATGCTGCTTACTGCCAAGGGTGCCATCGAAGACCAGATTAAGGGGATCAAACTGATGGCCGATGCATTCATTGTGAAACCCTTTAACCTGGAATACCTGGAGGAAACCATTAAGAACCTGCTGAATAACCGCTCCACGTTGCGGGAGCATTATACGAGCGAACTGCCAACGGAATCACGTTCCAATTCCTCCACCAAAATTGACCGGAAGTTTATCAATGAGTTTACCGCCATTGTGGAAAGTAACCTGAGCAACGAGGAGTTTTCGGTAGATGATATCTGCCGGGCTATCGGTGTATCCCGTGTTCAGTTGTATCGCAAGGTCAAGGCGCTTATCGGATACAATGTCAATGATTATATCCTCACCGTTCGTTTGCAGAAGGCCAGATTCCTGCTCACCGATATGGAATTGAACATTTCCGAAGTAGCTTATAAAGTCGGATTTTCCTCCCAGGCCTATTTCTCCACGGTTTTCAAATCAAAATTCTCACTGACCCCGTCTGAATTCAGGGATCGAAAAAAGGGAGTCAGATAATGATCAGGTTCCCGCCGGGATCAGGTTTCGGGATGATCTCCATCATGGCTGCATCTTTAAAAACGGGCTTTCTTTGAATACTTCTTCTAAGGCCTGAAATATGAAACAAAAACTGATGCTGGGCTGTGGGATGATGGCGTCCTTATTATACATAGCCATGTGCATCTTTATTCCCTCACATTTCAGGGGCTATCATTCCGCTGCCCAACCCATCAGTGAACTCTCGGCCATTGGTGCTCCTACCCGTAGATGTTGGTTGGGATTGGCCAGTATCTATACCCTGCTGATGATTGCATTCGGATGGGCCGTCTGGCAGTCAGCAAACGGAAATAGAGCCTTGCGCATAGCAGCACTCCTGCTACTTGCTTATTCGCTCGCCGGTTTGTTTTGGCCATTGGCACCCATGCACCTACGCGAGGACCTGGCTACCGGCAAAGAATCCGGCAGCGACCAGGTGCACCTCCTGCTGGCTGCGGTCACGGTGCTGCTCATGACTGGTAGCATGGCTTTTGCGGCTGCCGCATTCAACAAGCAGTTTGCGATCTACTCCATCATTTCACTGCTCGCCCTCCTTTTCTTTGGTGTCCTCACCGCCCGGGATGCACCCAGGATCAGGGCAAATTTGCCCACACCCTTCACGGGAATCTGGGAACGCATTAATGTGGGCATATTCCTTCTTTGGATCATAATGCTGGCTGCAATGCTCTGGAAGCGAAAGACAGGCCGCGATCTGCAAAATACCAACCTGGTTCATGAGCAAACCGGGAAGATTTAATTGCCTGTCAAAGGGGAAAGTTTCATCTCTTCGCCGAAACTATCCTGATCTTTCTTCCAGCCACCATGAAATTGCCATATCCAAGATGGTGTATGGTGCGGGGATGCCTGACAGCGGGGTTGGTCCAGGCCTTTGTCACCTCCAGGATAAAAAAATTATATTTATTGACCAGGACGCTGTCAGTCACCCTGCATTCGAGGTTGGCAAAACATTCTGCAATAAGTGGAGCTGCTACCGTTTTGGCGGGCATCATGGTCAGTCCAAATTTCCTGAACTTGTCAATCTCCCGCCCGGTGGTATTGCCCACCCCGGTAACTATGGCTGCCAGGTTAACCGAAGGAATAGCCAATACGCATTCACCGGTTGATTTTAGCAAATTGAAACTGAAATTCCGGTTGCTGATCACACAACCAATAAGCGGCGGTTCAAAATCGAGCATGGTATGCCATGACATCGTCATCACATTAGCTTTGCCTGATTTAAAGGTCGTGACCAGGACTACAGGACCTGGTTCCAGTAACCCATAGACTTTTGCCAGGGAGAATGATCTGAGTCTTGCCGTTTTCATACCCGCAAATTTGCTGCATTCAATGATGACAGCCAATGATACAAATCAGGACATTGACCACGGTGGACCCCTTGCCAACAATTGACCAAAATCAGTAGCTTATACTGATCAGTTTATCGGCCGGCTCAGTAAAACAAGCCGGACCTGAAGGCGGTTAATTTGTGTATTGACTCCGGACATTTGCCGGTAAGGAATCGTTTATTTGGTAGTGGATGGCCAATTCCCCATTGGCAAAAGGGACCGCCGACAAATAAGTAAGTTTTACCTTTCCAGACAATTGGGAGAAAAGGGGAATTCCTTCGCCAAAAAGCACCGGGTTTACAAAAACCCAGCATTGATCCAACAGTCCGAGTTGGAATAAGCGCTGTGCTACCGACGGACTTCCAAAAAGGAGGATATCCCTGCCGGGCTGTTCTTTGATCCTCCCGATATCTCCCGCCAGGTCATTCCCAATGACAATCGTATTGTGCAGATTTTTTGAATTGTTGGTTTTGGAAACAACCACCTTCTTTGCGGCGTTGTACCAATTGGAATAAGCTATTTCGCCTGCGGAAGCACCTGGTTTGTCGCGCATGGATGGCCAGCCCGCCTCCAGCAATTCATAGGACCTTCGTCCCATCAGGATGCTGTCTGCCGTTTCAGTCAGTTTGCACACAAACAGCAGGTTTTCTTCACTCGCCTCAAACCCGTCAAACTCACGGTTTGGTCCGGCAACAAAACCATCGAGGGAGACATGGACGACCAGTATGAGATTTCGCATGGATAGATTTTTTTTGTCCTGTTTTTCCGGTAAAACAAAATCTGCCAATTTCAATAAATTAACAAGCCCCATCAGTTTGCTGCTGTCGATGAGGAGCGGTAAACAGCGTCCCGGTGAATGGCAAAGCTAGTATTTAGACTGCAAGATGTATTCTGCCAGAAATTCAAAAATTGACATTTGTGAAAAACTGGATATGTGAAATATACCAAAGCCGGGAAAGCCTTGATGGCATCAAACAGGGGATCAGATCGACCGGTATGGATCGCCTGACATACAAAAAAATACCAGCAGGCATGCCAATCTAAAGTTCGGATCAAATGGGCCTGCAAAAAGGGTGATTTTCCCCTTTCAATTTCTCTGTCATGACGGATCATTGTGCAGGACGGGGCGGCTTTACCAGTTTAAGCGCGTTAGAGACCAGGACGTAGCTAACACCTATACACAAATACATATTCAAGTTGTTGTTGCGCGTCCACATCTGCAATTTGCGAATTGTCAATTCCGAAGGGTACCCCGTTCGGGGTAACATACCGGAAACAGCCATCATCCAACATTCCAAATTGCCCCTCAGGGGCAACACCCAGGAACAACTCATGTTTTAGTGCCAGGGTAGATGAGCTGAGTTTCAAAGATTCGCTGGGTTGATCACCTGGTACCTAGCTATAATACGCTATAAACCAGCGCGGCAATCAACCCGCCAATGACAGGCCCCAGCACCGGTATCCACGAATAGCTCCAATCGCTGTCTCTTTTTTTCGAAATGGGTAATAAGGAATGCATGATCCTGGGGCCCAGGTCCCTGGCGGGATTGATGGCATAACCCGTAGTGCCGCCCAGGGAAAGACCGATGCCCAACACAAGCAGGGCTACAGGCAGCGCATCTACAGCACCGAGGCTGCTGGCAGGGGCGGCGATATGCAGCGCTCCAAATACCAATACAAAGGTTCCGATGATTTCAGAAACCAGGTTGTTGAGGCTGCTCCGGATGGCGGGGGCAGTGCAGAAAACTGCCAGTTTCAGGTCTGGATCCGTGGTTTCTTCAAAGTGTTGCCGGTATACCAGCCATACCAGGCCTGCACCCGCCATGGCTCCAAGTAACTGGCCGGCGAGATATACAGGAACGGCCGACCAACTGATCTTACCCAGCCAGGCGAATGCGAGGCTGATGGCCGGGTTCAGGTGCGCGCCGCTGACTGAGGCGGAACTGTAAACGCCTACAAATACAGCAATCGCCCATCCAAAACTGATGACGATCCACCCGCTGTTTTGCCCCTTGGTTTTGCTGAGCACCACATTGGCCACCACACCATCTCCTAAAATGATCAATAAACCAGTCCCGATGAATTCTGCCAAAAAAATGTTCATGTTGGTTTGTATTAGGTTTAAAATGGCACCGTTATGCCCGCACAGTCATTGCTAACGGTACAGTATATGCGTTTATTTTCCCGCCGGCGGCAGATAATTTCCGGCAATTTCCCGGAAATAATTTACCTGTGCTGTTTTCCATGCATCATCCTTGTTCAGTTCAACAGCTATGATGTCCGCCACCACCGGGGCCGCCTCCATGGCTGCGGCTGCGTCCAGCAACAGGGATCTTGTTCTCCGGCTTAATGCGTCCTCCACGGTCATGCACATTTCCTGCCTGACCGCCCATTGTATTTCCGCACGGAGATATGGTAACCGCGCATGTATTTTATCGCCACTGGCGGGGTTTCGTCGGATCATTTCGCGGATGGGCTTTATATCGGTCCCATGATAATAAAGCGGTTCGTTAAAGTTTGTATCATCCAGGGCGCCATGGATCCTGAGTTCACTTGTTACACAGGGTTTGTTTTCCAGGCGTGTTTTTTTGATTACGGTATTGATAACATCCTCTGCCATCCGGCGATAAGTAGTCCATTTTCCGCCGGTAATGGTAACCAAGCCGGAATCCGATACCATAATCAGATGGTCCCTTGCCATTTCAGCGGTTTTTTTGCCGCTGCTTTTTACGAGCGGACGGAGCCCGGCAAAAATACTTCGTATATCCTTATCCGTTGGAACCTTGGTCAGATACCTGCCGATTTGCAATAAGATAAAGGCGATTTCTTCCGGCAGGGCCCTGGGCTCGATGGTCGGTTGGTCGATTGCTGTATCAGTGGTTCCGATGATGACCTTATGATGCCAGGGAACGGCAAACAACACGCGGCCATCGTCGGTATGGGGTACCATGATCGCGGCATCGCCCGGAAGGAAATCCTTGTCCAGTACAATGTGAACGCCCTGGCTGGGTGCAATGATGGGCTCACTGGCCGGATCATCCATTTTCAGGATATTGTCTGTAAAAATGCCGGTGGCATTGATCACCGCACGGCTGTTGACCGCATACGTTTTGTCTTCGAGTTCATCATGGATCATCAGGCCTGATATCCTGCCATCGTTTTTTTGCAGGCCGTAGACCCGGCAATAGTTGAGCAGTGTGCAGCCCTGTTCTGTTGCCGTGGTGGCCAGGTTGATGGCGAGGCGGGCATCGTCGAACTGGCCGTCGTAATACAATACCGAGCCACGCAGGCCCTCGGCTTCGAGCGTGGGAGCAAGGGCCAGCGTTTCCTCGGCCGACAGGAGTTGTGAGGCACCCAGGCCAAGCCGCCCGGCCATCCAGTCATAAACTTTTAAACCGATACCATAATAAGGGCCTTCCCACCATTTGTAGTTGGGAACAATAAAGGACTGGTTTTTTACGAGGTGAGGTGCGTTTTTTTTCAGGAGCCCTCGTTCATGCAGGGCTTCCATGACAAGTTTGATATTGCCCTGCTGCAGGTAGCGGACACCTCCATGCACCAGTTTGGTGGAGCGGGATGATGTGCCCTTGGCAAAATCAAATTGTTCCAGCAGCAGGGTCTTGAATCCCCTGGAAGCCGCATCCACAGCGGCTCCCAGGCCTGTGGCGCCCCCACCGATAATACAGATATCCCAGTCGCCGGTGTGCGCCGCCAATTGTCGTATCATGTCTGGCCTGTTCATGCAGAGGAGCCCTGTTTTATTTGAATTTGAAGATCATGCTGAAGTTCTATCATCGGCCCACGCTTTAGCTGCCGACACTGCCCGCTGCCAACCTTTCAGCAGCTCCTGCACTTTTCCTGCCGGTAAGGCGGGCGTGAATTGCCTGTCCACCTGCCACTGTTGCTGTATTTCGTCCACGGATTTCCAGTAACCCACGGCCAGACCCGCCAG
The DNA here is from genome assembly GCA_035499675.1 of Puia sp. Classification (GTDB taxonomy): domain Bacteria; phylum Bacteroidota; class Bacteroidia; order Chitinophagales; family Chitinophagaceae; genus Puia. The sequence goes on along the minus strand of DATJYH010000331.1, from coordinate 19,127 downwards.
GTAGGCTGCGCCCAGTGCCGTGGTTTCGTATACCCTTGGCCGGATAACGGGAACCTGTAGAATATCCGATTGGAACTGCATCAGGAGGTTGTTGGCCGTGGCGCCGCCGTCTACTCTCAATTCACTGATCCCGATGTCTGCATCCGCTTCCATGGCCTTGAGCACGTCATAGGTCTGGTAGGCGATGCTTTCCAGGGCAGCCCGGGCCACATGCGCATGGGTGGTGCCCCGCGTCATCCCGAACAAACTTCCGCGCGCATACTGGTTCCAGTGAGGAGCTCCAAGCCCTGCGAAGGCAGGTACCATATATACTCCTTCGGTTTCCGGCACCTCCCCGGCAAGCGCTTCCACATCGGCGGAGGACCGGATGATGTGCATGCCGTCCCGCAGCCATTGTACCACCGCACCGGCGATAAAAATGCTTCCTTCCAGCGCATACTCTACCCTGTTATTAAGTTTCCAGGCAACCGTGGTAAGCAGGTTATTTTTGGAACGGACGGCTTTTTCGCCCGTATTCATGAGCATAAAACAACCCGTGCCGTAGGTGTTTTTTACCATACCCGGCCGGGTGCATTGTTGTCCGAACAGTGCGGCCTGCTGGTCGCCGGCTATCCCGGCGATGGGAATACCGGAGGTAGACCCGATGATATTCCCCGTTTTTCCAAACCGTTCGCTTGAAGCTCTTACCTCGGGTAATACGGTAACGGGTATATCAAAAAGTTTGAGCAGTTCCGTGTCCCAGCTGCAGGTATGGATATTCAGGAGCATGGTTCGGGATGCATTGGAAACATCGGTGATATGCAACTGGCCGCCGGTCAGCTTCCAGACCAGCCAGCAATCCACCGTACCAAAGGCCAGCAATCCCTTTTCCGCTTTTTCCCGGGCCCCTTGCACATTGTCGAGCATCCATTTGAGTTTGGTAGCGGAAAAATAGGCATCGATCACAAGTCCCGTTTTTTCCTGGATCATGGCAGACATTCCCTTTGCCTTTAGCTCATCACAATATGCCGCGGTTCGCCGGTCCTGCCATACAACGGCCGGGCAGATGGGGTGGCCCGTGGTCCGGTCCCAGACAATGGTCGTTTCCCGCTGGTTGGTGATGCCGATGGCGGCGATCTGCGAGGCGTTGATATTTTTTTTGGCCATGACTTCCGCCATAACGCCAAATTGCGAAGACCAGATTTCTTCGGCATCGTGTTCCACCCACCCGGGTCGTGGATAGAATTGCCTGAACTCTTTTTGCGCGGTATGAATGATGTTTCCGGCGTGATCAAACAGGATGGCTCTTGAACTGGTGGTGCCCTGGTCAAGGGCGAGCAGGTAGGTATCAGGCATGCAAGCGTGAATTGAGGATCAGGAAATATGCACGGAAAATTAGGCAAAATTATCCCACAAAAAAAAGCGTCAGCATCTTAACGAATCATTATTCGATCCTATCTACAAGGCCAGGTGGAAACTTCCAAACACACCAAACCGCTGCTGCTGATTGGCGGGAAGTGGCCTGGGAAGCAGTCGCCATATCAGGTCAATGCGGAAAACTTTAAAGATGTTGTCGACCCCTGTTCCCAGTTCCATATAGGTTTTGCCCTGCAGCGATTCAAAACTGTATGCTGGCGAGTTGTTGTATTGAATATTGGCGTCGCTGATGTCACCCCAGAGGGCCTTCAGGGTCCAGAACTGCCTGAACTTCCATTTCCGGGTGAGCGGAATGAAACGGAACAAGCCGTTCCCAAAATTATGCTCAAAATTTAATCCCATATAACGGTCCTGCATATACTGGAATTTATTCATGAGGCTGAAGGCATACTGGTTGTAATAAAAGGTTTCATTACCGGGCGCGATATTGAGCATGGGGAAAGGCAGGGGATCGTTGCTAAAGGTCTTGCCGCCAAACAGGTTGTAATAAATGCTGCCAAATGGCGGGATCTTCATATAATCCGACAGGCCTACAAACAGTTTGCTGTACCGGTAGCTGCTGTTGAATACCCCCGGTATGGCCTGGGTGAATTTTACGTCTACGATCGGGTAGTCGCTGCCGAGGCTGGTGCGGTAAAAATTATTTTCAAAGAGCTTTTCCAGGTAAGCGAAACGCAGGTTTACCGAAGTTTCAAAAGTATTCAATGGCTGACCGGATGTGCCGAGATACAATTCCTTGGGGGGCAGGTTGAGCAGGGGGTCATACAGTTTTCGGTCACCCGTGAGTGTTACAGAGAAGCCTGAATGCCATTCCCTGAACAATTCCAGCTTGGTTTCTTCCAGGTTCAGGAATTTGATGGGAATGCCGGCCTTGCGCACGGCCAGTGAAAAAATGTTGTCGGAAGTAATTTCATCGTAGTACTGCTGTCCATAGTCCAGGTCCTGGCGGTACATGGCATACAAAGAGAAACGCGGGTTCCGGTTAAACAGGTACAGCACATCTCCTTCTCCCCGTAACTGCTGGTCCTTGAATCCATAGGCAAGATAGCCGTGCAGCGCTATCTTTTTGCTGAAGTGAATATTGGTACCCAGGTCAAACCGGAGCCGGAATCCCTGGAGCTCGTTGGCGTAGATCCAGTTGTACCAGGGGCCAATCTCAAAGTTGCCGATGTTCAGGTACCCCGTTCCGATAAAGTTGATGATGTTGGTATAGGTCTGGAACAGGGGCATTTTGAGCAGGGTGTCCACCATTTTGTAGATCGCCTGTTCATTCTTGTTCAGGTCCTCATGCCGGGCATTCAGCCAGAATGAATCGGTTTGCTCTCTTGAGCCGGGGGAAATCACAATTTCCTCGATGTTGATGTTTTTGCGCAGTTCACGGCCAACGGAACTGTCGTTTACGAGGATGTTTTTGTACGTAGTGGTCTTGCGCCCGATAAAGCCCGATCTTTTTTCGCCCAGCGGGGCGAGGTTAATCACAAATTTGTCTTTTGAAAGAAACCAGGTGCTGTCGTTGATAAGGCTGAACTCCTGTATCAGGCTGAGCTGCTCCAGGAAATTGATATTGGCCTCCTTGCCCAGGCGGAGGTTCATTTTCTGGATGGCAAAGCTGCTGTCGTGTACCCAGCAATCTCCCTCAAATGTGTTCTCTCCTTTTCGTTTTGGCGTAAATACCAGATGGATCAGCCGACGCGCATTGACATATTGTGTATCAATAATACGGTAGTGATAGTAGTTGTCGCCGTTGTCGCTGATGGGGCTGACAAAGCGTTTGTCGAATACCGGTATAAAGTTGCTGTAAAAATCCACATTCTGGTCCATGCCCCCCAGCATCTTGCTTATACTTTCGTTGTCGATGCCAAGGGTTTTGCTGGCTTTAATGACCTCCCGCCTTTTCACGGGATTTTTTTGAAAATAATAATCGGAAAGTGTTTCTGTCAGGAACACGGGCAAGAAGGGGTGTTCTTCGCTGCTGTCTACATTGTCGAGGATAAAACTGAAAGGCTTCAGCAGCTTTATTTTTTCCAGTCTTTCCTTGTTCACGTTGTTGAGGTCCAACTCAAGTTTATTGTACAGTTCGTAGGAGAAATTGGAAAAACGGTAGCGGTCGTTGTTGGGTTTTTTACGGACAATCTTTCTCCAGAGCATCAGCCCCCGGTCGATCTTCTTTTTGACCACTACCTCACTCTCATACTTACCCCTTTCCAGGGAAATGACCAGGTCCAGCGTATCATGATGCACCCTCTGTAACAGTGAATCGGTCAGGAAGAGCTCAAAATCAGCAAAGCCCACATAGGTGATTTCCAGGGTGTCCTTTGGCCAACCGCCCTGGAAACGGAATTCAAACCCGCCGGCGGCATCACTCAGCTTGCCGGCGCCGCTTTTTTTAAAGCGCATCGAGGCAAAGGGGATGCGTTCGCCACTATGGGAATCTTTGATAATACCCTTCAGGACCCTTGTCTGCCCTTGACCGGCAAAAAAAGCCAAAACAAACATTCCGGGGATACATATCTTTTGCAGGACATGTTTCAGTAGGAGCATAAACCCAAAATTACAACTTAGGGGGAAGAAGGTTTGACTACCGGGAAAAATCATCCGCTTTTTTAGCAGGAAAAGTTTGGAAATATGCCTGTCAATTATTTACTTTGTATTTCAAAGTACTTTTATGGACAGTCAACATCCGTCTCTGGAAGCGCTGCAGGACATCAAAAGGATCATGGAGCGATCCTCGCGTTTTATTTCTTTGAGCGGGTTGAGTGGGGTGGGCGCGGGTATTTGCGCGCTGGCGGGGGCGTATGTAGCGAAGGGATGGATCGATGGGTATCGCAGCGACAGGGTCCAGACCGGGTTTCACCAGGCGGCGGCGGATATACTGAGGATAAAACTGGTGTTGCTGGCCCTGGTGGTGTTGATTTTTGCGTTGCTGCTTTGTTTTTATTTTACCTGGCGGAAGGCGAGCCGGAACAGTTTACCGGTTTGGGATCATACCTCAAAAAAATTGCTGGTGAATATAATCATTCCGCTGGCGGCGGGAGGGCTTTTTGTCATCGGCCTCCTGTATCACAACGAATGGCGTTTTGTGGCGCCGGCCTGCCTGGTCTTTTATGGACTCGCATTGGTAAATGCCAGCAAGTATACGCTGCGCGATATCCGCTACCTGGGTTTGCTGGAGATTGCTGCGGGCCTTGTCAATATGTACTATGCTGATTTCGGGTTATATTTCTGGGCGCTGGGATTTGGTGTCCTGCATATCATTTACGGGTTGATCATGTGGTGGAAATACGACAAAGCTCCCGGGGCAGAACAATGACAACCGGTTGCGTTTCTAAACAAGACCGGTAACAGCCGGCATCAGTTTATACAGAGATGAAGAACCCCATTGAAAATCTGAATAAAGTGTTTGACAGCCGCATCCGGATGGGGGTGATGAGCATTTTGCTGGTGAACGAGGGAGTGAATTTCAATGACCTTAAACAAATGCTGGGCGTAACCGACGGGAATCTTGCTTCCCACCTCACCAACCTGGAAGAAAATGGTTATATCAAGGTGCACAAAGGCTTTATCGGACGGAAAACCAATACAACCTATTCCATCAGCAAGGCCGGTGAAAAGGCATTCAAGGAACATATTGAAGCATTGGAACACATGATCAGGATTGTAAAATAAATTTTTTTAGTCTTTTGCTTTGAAATTCAAAGTGCTTTTTAAAATCTTGTATATGAAAAGATCCTTTCTTGTTTTGTATCTCTTTGCGGCCGGCGTGCTTTCGCTGATCCTGTTATTGCTGTATGCCTGCGTGCAGCAGGTTTACCGGCAAACGGCGAACGATCCGCAGATCCAGGTGGCCTGGGACATCAGGGAACACATGCGTATGGGTTTACCGGTGGATGCCTATTTCAGGTCGGACAGTGCGGATCTGTCGGGCAGTTTGGCTTTGTTTGCCGTCTTGTACAACAGCGAGGGCAAACCGATCCGCAGCTCCGCCAGGCTGGATGGGAACCTTCCGCAGGTTCCGGCGGGGGTATTGGATTTTGTAAAGACAAACGGTGAAGAGCGGGTGACCTGGCAACCGCGACCGGGTGTCAGGATGGCGATGGTATTGTTGCGCGCGGAACCCTTATCCCTTGGTATTATCGCGGTGGGTAGATCGCTCAGGGAGGTGGAGGTCAGGGAAAACAATCTCCGGTCGATGGTAGGACTTGGCTGGCTGCTGGTCATGGGATTGCTTGCCGTGGCCGCCCTGGTGCAATTCAGGCTGAGCATATAAAAATATTTCATACAAAAAATCTCTATGGATAGAATAGACACCATGCCTGTGAAACCTCTGATAACCAGTGTTACCGGGCTGGCACTCCTTGTGCCGGCCTCTTATTTCAGTTTCACTGTTTTGTTGAGGATACTGAATGGGAGTTCGTTGCTGTATTATTCCATCGCACCGGCTTTCAAACAAAACGCGTTTCATCTCTTCCCGCTTCACGTGAGCCAGTTGATCCTTTACGGACCCCTGTTGGCCGTATTGATCAATGTGATGACCGTGTGGCGGATACGTATCCGGGTGAGCGGTAACCGGCTGACGGGTACCTTTTTTTACCGGAGTTATGGACTGAACACTGCCATTGCATTGCAGGCAGCCCTCTTGTGGCTGATGATGCTGGCCTACCTGCTCATCCTGCGATAGGCGTATAGTTTAACGTGGATAGATATGCGATTATTAAAATGCATGAACCATAAATCTGTCATCGGTATATGGAAAACAACAATAAAATGTCACGCAGATTTTCCTGGCTGAAAAGGGCAAACAGCTTTGGTCATGCCGGGAGAGGGATCGGGAAATTTATTGCCAGCGAACACAACGCGTGGCTGCACCTCGCGGCCACCATGGCTGTGATCGCGGCCGGCTGCCTGCTAAAGGTATCTTCCGGCGAAGCAGTGGGGCTGGCAGTCGCTATTGGTATGGTATGGGTAACCGAAATGCTCAACACCTGCCTGGAAAAACTCATTGATTTTGTGTCGCTGGAAAGATCGGACGACCTAAAATTCATCAAGGATGTTGCCGCCGGTGCGGTGCTCATGGCTTCCGTCACTGCGCTGGCCATCGGATCATTCATTTTTATTCCCAAACTCATATGAGCACAAAAAATTCGCTCTCCTGGGATGTTTCCCGGATTTTTTTTCTGCGTACCGAACCCGACCGGATCATTACCCTGTCCATGCTGTTCAGCGGGCTGCTGGTACTGGCAGGGATCATCCACACCCATCACCTCGTATTTATGTTCCTGGTATGGAACCTTTTCCTGGCCTGGTTGCCTTATGCATTGACCAAACTACTCGCTTCAAAGCCGGGCTGGCTGCAGAATAAAATGCGGTTTGCCCTGTTTTTCCTGGTATGGCTGCTTTGTATACCGAATTCGTTTTATATCCTGACGGATCTCTATCACCTGGGGGACTTTTATAATGACCCCGGTACGCCCTCCTGGTACGACCTGGCGGTAATATTGTCCTTTGCCTGGAACGGGCTGCTGCTGGGGATCGTGTCGGTCAGGCAAATGGAAAAACTTCTGCACGCATACATCTATCCCCTGCATGAATGGCTTTTCTTATACCCGGTCATGTGGTTGAATGCACTCGGCGTATATACGGGCAGGTATCTTCGCTTCAACAGCTGGGATGTTCTGACCGATCCGTTTCCGTTGATGCGATGCCTGTTGGAAATGGGGCTGCACCCGATCGGCTTTCGCTATGCCTGGGGCATGATCTTTTGTTTTTCCGTTATGATGACCCTCATGTATCTCACCATCAAGAAAATTGCCACGGCATTTTTCTGACGACGGCATTTTTTTTCGGCACATAAAATCAATTGCCATGAATTTCCGCTATTGGAAAGCCTATTTTACGCTCAATCGCAGCCATTTCCAGGACGTCGACTGGAGTCTGCCGGGCCGGTTGACCGAAAACGAAAAAAAATTGATCCGGAGTTCCCTTCAGCAGTTTCAAAAAGGTGAACAATCAGAGGGCAAGCACTTTTATTCTTTTGCGAAATCATTTCCCGATCCGCTGTACGCTGAAGTAATCCGTTTGTTTATCATGGAAGAACAAACCCATGCCCGGGTGTTGGGTAAGTTTATGGACCAGGAAGGCATTCCGCGCATCAGCGGGCATTGGGTGGATCATATTTTCAGGTGGCTGCGTAAACTGACCGACCTGGAAAACACGGTGATGGTACTCATCACCGCGGAAATCATCGCCAAAGTATATTATAAGGCACTGAGGGAGGCCACGGGTTCGCCCCTGCTCCAACGCCTCTGCGATCAAATACTGATGGATGAGGACCAGCACATTCTTTTTCAATCCTGGACCCTGGGCCTTTTTTTCTCCCAAAAGAACGGGCTAAAAAAGTTTTTGACTCGCGGCTGGCATCGCATCCTGATGACCGGCACTATGGTTATAGTATGGATACAGCATGGAAGGGTATTGCGGGCCGGGGGATATTCCTTCAGCAGTTTCCTGGTAAATACGTGGCAGGTGTTCCTGGAGTGCGACAAACAGGTGCGGGGCTTACAGCTGCGGGGAGCTGTTTACGCATAATGCTGCAGGTGAGAAGACATCCTGTTGAATTTTTGTTGCCGGGCAAACGCCGGATCAAAAATCAAGTCCCATGGAAACATGCCAGATGGGTTTGTTGGCAAAGAAGCCACTCATCTGCCAACCGGTATCCAGTCGAAGAAAATAACCCAGCAAGGTACTGCGTATTCCAAACCCGTAACCGCCTACAAAGGGACCAATACCACCGGCCTTGATGAGCACGATCACATTGGGGTTGTTGGGATCGGAATATTGTTGCTCGGGTCTTGCCAGTTTATTATAAGCGCCATTCCATGCAGAGCCCAGATCAATAAACTGGAGCACTTCAAAATTGCGGAGGAAGGCGTTGTTGATCGGTTTGTTGAACAGGGTGGTGAACACCGGCAGCCGAAACTCACTGTTGATGGTGACCGCATTATTCCCGTTGGCCACATTTTGATCATAGCCGCGCAGGTTTAGGGCAAGGGCCTGGTAGGCATAGGCCTGGTCCGGTGCGGGTTGGGGGTTCTGGTAGGCCTTCGGGAACATCCATCCATCCGTACCTCCCAGGTAGTAGAGAATTTTCTGGTTGCCCCAGGAAAAATCTCCCGCAGCCCGCAGGGCCCATATGAAATTCCTGAAGATGGGATAATAGTTGCGTGCATCGAAACCAAAATTGAACATTTTTCTGCCTTCACCCTGCTGCGGCTGGTTGATCTGCACATTGAAATCCATATAGGCTTTGTAACGCAGACCATTCCATATATTGGTGGCCTTCACAACCGTATTGTCGTATACATATTCCAGGTGGTTTACCTCGTAGGTCGCCTTGTTGATATCAGCCGTTTTCAAGGCCAGCGTGTCGGTCGTAAATGTGCTTCCATCGGGGCGAAGGGTGACCCGATCGGCCCTGATCCCAAACGACAGACGAAGACTCCTTAATTTATCAAAAGGATATTTGACGACGGCCTGGTAGAGGTTGGTAAATGATTTCGCATCAAATGCCATCTGGGTTCCCTCCACAGGGGTAATGGCATACCCTACATCTGTCAAACGGTAATAGATCAACGAGTAATCAACGTATTTTTTGAGATAGTCAAACCTCGCGAGCCACTCACCTCCTCCATCCAGGAAGGAGGAGTTGCCCGGGATAAATACACTGGCATTTGGATTGGTTACAACAGGCGCCGAACTCGATCCTCCAAACAAGGGCAGCCGCATAGCCCCGGTGAAACGCAGGTCTTCAAACAGATCAAATACAGATGCCTTGAACATGGCATTGAAGGCTTCTCCTCCCCCCGGTTGCATGGGCAGGGAACCGGTATAAGGCTGGTACCTGGTCGCCAATACGTCGTTGTTAAAACCCGCCATGAAATTGTCGGCCGAGAATTTCAATTTGTAGTCAAAGAGTTTCGCCTTTTGCAACACCGTTTCTTCATTGCTGCCGGGAAGGGACCTGGTCACCACGGGCCTGCTGGGCAGGCTGTCTCTTTTATTATCCCTGTCAAATTCGCTCTCAAAAAAATCCTGTTTTTTGCTGGAGTCTACTGTTGGTTTTTGCTGAAACTTGATAGCCTGTCCCTTGGAAAGCTGGTCGGTTATGATGGACTGTTTGCGATAGTCGGTCAAACGGGGATTGACATTTCTTTTTTTCAGGGCAGCGTCGTCCACCTTTAGTTTGTACAGGAATTTGAGATCTCCTTCCTGTCGTACTTCGCTCACCTGCCCGTTGTCCCCCGCAATCTTGGTTTCTTTCAGCCCGCTCTGATAGTTAGTGAGCGCGAACACATACGCCGAATCGCTGGTAACGGAAAAAGCGTACATGGTATCGGGCTCGGTTTTGTGCTGGACCTTCAGCAGGGAATCCAGCTCCGCAGGGTCTGGATTGCGTAACACTTCATCCCCGACCCGGTACACAGTATCGATCCCGGCTCCCTTGGTAGTGAACATTCCCGCATATCGGTTGGCAATACCATTCTCATCGCTGATAAAAGTGAAATGGAAATTGTTGTATTGCATCGGGTAGCGTGCATCTCCGTATCTTAAATGGGTAAGCTGGGATATCTGCTTGTATTCACTCCTGTTCCAGTTGTCGACCAGGAAAATATTGTAACGGTTGCGGGAAGGCAGCACAGTATCGCCGGTTTTGGCGTAGGCGGAGGGACGGTTGGAAGCGTAGAGAATACCCGTTTTGCCCGGGAAGGTAACATAGGTGGCATCCAGGTCATCATAAACATCATTCGTGATCTGGTCCACGGTTTGTGTCTCAATATGGTACACGAATATATCCGACTGGCCATTCTTGACCGCACTCAACAGGAGCGTATTGTTGTCCAGCATATACTTCATGTCCTGCACCTGGTCAAACATGGGCAGATCGACCACCACGCGTTTGTATTTTGATACCACATCATACACAAACAGCCTGATCTTTCCGGTTTTCCAGTACATCACCGCCAGGCGGGTACCCTTTCCATCCCAGGCAATCATGGGATAATGAGGATCGGTTTGTTTATCGTAGGTTCGTACACCGTTTTTCAACAACACTTTGCTGTTTACAAAATTCTCGTGCAGCACTACCTTGTATTTGCCGCGTTTCCATTCTACCAGCGCATAAGTCTGGCTCTTGGGAGCCGGGTTCGGCGAAAACTGAAAAAAATCCTTGTTATCATTGATGTCTTCTACCACGGAAACCGTGCCCTTGGGGGCATTGCGGCGTCCGCGGATGTCTTTTTCATATCGTTCCTGTTCCTCGGTCATGAAATCCTTCAACACATCCTTGAACTTCTTTTTACAGATGCGTTCGGATGCGTTGTTCAGGTTCCTGTACACCCTGGCCAGGTACAGGAAGTACGTGACATTTTCTTTTTTATATTTCTCCGCGAAGTAGTACCAGAATGCATGCCCTGAAAGATTGGGTTTTTCAAAGGCCATGTTATAGAAATTCGTATAGCGCCCCGAAAGCAGCGCCGATTTCAGCTGGTCATCCAGCTCCGTGTTCCAGTTTTCGGCCACATATTCAATATAGCCATCGGTTAGCCACTGGGGAAGGTCCAGCAGGGTTTGATTGGCTGCAAACTCCCCCAGGTCATCCCCGAACAGGATATTCTCCACCAGGATCCGGGCAAGTCCCTGCCTGACCTGTATGCGTAGTTTATTGTGATCGTCCGTATAATAGAGGATCATTTTGTTGTTGACGAGTTTGGTGATCCCACCGGTGGTTTGCCAGTTAAGGTTTAACCCGATGTTCGATTGTTCCATTTCATTGAAACTATTGTAGACCACTAAATTGGCCCGGCGCTGGAGACCGTATTCCACAAATTGCTCGATGGCCGGGAGTTCTTTCTCTGCCAGTTGGGCTACAAATTTGGCCAGTGGCTGGCCGTTTTGACTGTAATAGGTATTAAAATTGGGAGTTTGATAGTATTTCCACTTGAAATTTTTGTATTGCAGACGGTTCTGGCCAAATTCAACGGTGTTTACCTGGGCGAAGTTTCTAAGGGAGAGGAAACATGAACAAGCAATAACTAAAAAAAAACCTTTCGATTGTAACTTATTCAAATAAACTTGCATACCAATTCTTTGATTTTTTAAAGTTATAACAATCCATTATTCCGGGGAAATCCATTTTGAAATGAAAATGTTATCATATGCTTACGGTTCAGTCTTTTGAATTCAATCCTGTACAGGAAAATACATACGTGTTGTTCAACGAAAAAGATGCTTGCTGTATCATTGATCCGGGTTGCTATTTCGGCAACGAACGAAGAACGCTCGAAACCTTCATAGAAGAGGAGCGCCTTACCCCTAAATATTTGTTAAATACCCACTGTCACCTGGACCATGTTTTTGGAAATAAATTTGTTCATGACCGGTATGGATTGACATTGTATTTGCATGAAAAAGAAAAGGTCGTGCTGGATCATGCGCCAGCTTCCGGGTTGAAATGGAACATGCCTTTTGAGAACTACCAGGGCGAACTGCTATTCCTGGAAGAAGGGGATGTGATCAGTCTCGATGAGGACCACCTGGAAGTGCTTTTCACGCCGGGGCACTCGCCCGGAAGTGTTTGTTTTTATTGCAGGGAACAACATTTCCTGATGGGAGGAGATGTGCTGTTTCGCCGGAGCATTGGCAGGACTGACCTACCCGGCGGCGATTTTCGCACCCTGCTGGGCAGCATCCGGGAAAAACTGTTTGTATTGCCCGATGATACAACGGTGTATCCCGGTCATGGGGAACCGACTACCATCGGATATGAGAAAAAAAATAACCCCTTCCTCGTATAAAACAACAATGAACAGCAAAAACAGTCGGCTGCCGTATCCTGGTTTTTCCCCAATAGGAACATTACCCCATCGCCGCACTGATCGCTTAGATATACTTTCCGATAAAGGGCAGCTTCCTGAATTCTTTTTTCTCCACCTGCAGCACAAAGAGCGCATAGCCCCCCGCCAGCACAGTGGCCAGGGTCAGGCTAAAGGCCGTGGAATGCCACATGTCTGTCAGTCCACGATGCACAAAATACAGGGTCGCCACAATGATCATATAGGCCAGCAGTTTACGGGTGGCATACGGAATGGGATAAACTTTTTGACCCCATAGATAGGAGATGACCATCATGCTGCCATAACAAAGGAAAGTGGCCCAGGCGCATGCCAGGTAACTAAAATGCGGAATGAAAATATAATTTACCAGCAGGGTAATGATGGCACCGACCAGTGTAATATAAGCCCCGGGCGAGGTTTTGTGTGAAAGCCTGTACCAGATCGACAAATTGTAATAGATGCCGAGGAACATATTCGCGAAAAGCAGGATGGGTACTACTTTCAGCCCCTCCCACATTTTTTTGTTTTGTATGAAGTGCTTCCAGATGTCGAGGTAGAGTGCCACCACAAGAAACATGAGACTGATGGTGAGAACAAAGAACTTCATCACCCGGGCGTAGGTTTTGGGAGCGTCTTCATGAACAGATTGCCGGAAAAAAAATGGCTCCGCACCCATCCGGAAGGCCTGTATAAAAAGTGTGATGAGGATGGACAATTTATAACAGGCGCTGTAGGTACCCACGGCAAACAGCGCGGCTTTTTCAGAACTCACGGGTGCCCACCAGCCCAGCATAATCCGGTCGAAGGTTTCATTGATCATGCCGGCAAAACCCGCAATCGTCAATGGGAGTGAATAGATCATGACCTCCTTCCACAAATTGAAATCAAAGTTCCACTTGAAACCAATCAACTCCCGGCGCAACACGATCAGCTGGAAAAGGGATTGCAGGAGATTGGCGAGCAGGATATAACCTACACCGAAGTCTTTGTTGTAAAAAAGCTGGATAAAACTGTTTTCGTTTTTACTGAGTATCGCCGGGCATACGGACAAAAAGAAATATACCGTGCCGATATTGAGCAGGATGCCTGTTACACGGATGGCGGCGAACTTCCGGGGCCGACCTTCCTGCCGCATTTTGGCAAAGGGCAGGGCCGACAGGGCATCGAAGGCAATGATCAGTGCGCCCAGCGTAATGTATTCGGGGTGTTCCCGCACACTGATAAAACCGGCGATCTGTTTATTGAACAGCAGCATACAGGTGGTCAGCAGCAGCGTAGTACTGAAGATGGAAATGGAGGCTGTACTATAAATTTTTTCCTTATGCTGATCCTTTTGTATGTATCGGAAATAAGCCGTTTCCATGCCATACAGGAACAGCGTGTTCAAAAAAGGAATGGCCGCGTATACCAGGCTCATTTCGCCGTACCCTGACCCGGAAAGTTTGTAGGTGAGATAGGGGGTGAGCAGATAGTTGAGAAGTCTTGCGAAAATAGAACTGGCGCCGTACCAGACTGTCTCTCCCGCTAATTTTTTGATACTGCTCAATCAAATGGGTTTAATGAACAAAAATAGTCCCGAAGATGCAAAGTTGGAAATATACAACAATCTTCGGGTGCTTTACCGGTGGGGCCCGGCGGTTGGCGGTGCTGGTTGTATGAATCAGCGTATCTCCTCCTCCCCGATGAGGCTGTTCTTAAGTGCGAATATCACTACGCCGGCGGTATTTTTTGCCTCCATTTTTTCCATGATCCTGGTCCGGTATCCCTCCACGGTACGTTTGCTCAGGAAAAGCTGGTTGCCGATTTCCTGCGCGGTCATCTGCCGGCATATCAGGCGGATGATTTCTTTTTCCCGGTCGGAGAACAGGATCTCGTTCTTTTTTTTGAAGGGATCCAGTTTTCTTTTTACGATCATGGAAGCCAGCCTGGCGGAAGTGTGTCTGCAGTAAAAATTATTGTCGCCATACACCGCGTCAATGGCTTCCAGGATTTCTTTTTTGTCGGCATTCTTCAGCAGGTAACCCTTGGCTCCTGCCTCCAGCATATCCACGATCAGGTGCTCCTCGTCAAACATCGACAATGCAATGATCTTGAGACCAGGAAACTGCTGCAGGAGTAAACGGGTGGCTTCGATGCCGCTCATCAACGGCATTTTGATGTCAGTGATGATGATGTCCGGCTGAAGCTCCTTCACGAGTTCAATCAGCTGCCTGCCGTTTTCCGCCTGGCCAGCCAGCGTGAGACCCTCCTGTTTGGAAAGCATGAGCGCGAGTCCGTCGCGGAAGATTTCATGGTCGTCGGCAATGACCAAACTGATGGAGTATTTCACGTACAAACGAATGAATTGAAAATGAACAGCTGCATATTATGCTGCCAGGGCATACTACTACGGAAAGAAGGTTGTTATCCGGATCTCACCACTTGTTCTGCCTCGGGGTTTTGGCTTGCGGAATGATTCCAAAATTATATCAATCCATTGGAATTTTGACAAAATAGTTCGTGCCGTATCCCGGCTGGGATTCGAGAGAGAGGATTCCGCTGAGTATTTCGCAACGGCTCTCCAGGCTTTTCAGTCCGAGTCCGCTGGATTTTTCTTTTTCCAGGTCTACATCAAAGCCTTTACCATCGTCCTTGGCCAGCAGCAGGAGCCAGTTGTCTTCCACGCTCAGGCCGATCTGGAGATTGGCTGCCTCCGCGTGCTTGATGGCGTTGTGAATGATTTCCTGGATCATGCGAAAAACATGGATCTCTTTTTCTTTGGGTACCTGTATGTCTTTCACTACATAAAGTTGAATATTGATTCCCTTCCGGTATCCCACATGACTGATAAAGTCCCTGACCGCCTCCGTCAGCCCTTTCATCTCCAGGGTATTTGGCAGGAGGTCGTAGGAGATCTGCCGCATACTGCCGATGATCTCATCCAACGAGCGACCGGCTTTATCAAGCACCATCCTGTCCTCCGGGCTGATATCGATGCTGTTGATGTTCAGTTTTACGGCGGACAGCAACGGGCCCAGGCTGTCGTGCAGGTCGGCAGCAATGCGTTTGCGCTCGTTTTCCTGGATGGTGATCTCCGCCAGGATCCGCTCCCGCTGCAGTTTCATATACCGCCGGTGATAGCGTATGATGGACGCAAAAAAGTAAATGATGATCACGGTGATCAGCACAGAAAAAATAACGGTGATGTATAGTACCTGATCTTGCATGACTGTACTTTCTTCCCGCTGGTTGATGTAAGGGTTATTCGAGTTTAAATTGCCGGCGGACGGGGATCGACAGGAAACCCAATCCAAAAATAATATTTGTAATGGCGTTGATATAGGCAAACAATGCGTTGATCACCCCGGTTATTTGACTGGATTCGTGCGCAATGCTCATCTGGTAACTCCATTCGTACAACATCTGGTATACAAAGAACAGGATAAGGCCGACGCAAATGATAAAAGGGGGGTTTTTGAACAGGTTGATGTTGTCGTGTGTGATCTTGTAATTGATTTCCGTGATGGCCATCAGTGCAATCAGGAAGGCATATAACACCCGGAAATAGGGGCTGAATTCCCCAATCTTCCAAAATACGATATTTTCTATGATCCACACTAGTACGGGAATAGCTACCAACAGCCGGAAGATCCTTTTTTGTTTTTTCAGGAACCCCCAGGTATGAAACTGGTATGCAAGCAAAACCCATTCCAGCAACACGAAAATATTGGTGGGAACAGCGTTGTGCGCATGGTATCCATGTATGAGGATGAAGCTGACAATTTCCGTGGCCAGCCCGCATACGAGGTCCCAAAAAAAAGGTTGATAGTTGGTTTTAATACTTTTAAACCGGATACAGCCAATGATAATGGGAAACAAAATGGTTTGACTGACAAGAAAAGCTAGAATGGGTTTCATGAATGCGGTTGCCGTTGAAATATTGTTTGACTAATTGCCACCATTCAAACCACTTACTCCATTGTCGCATATGACGGGACAACGCTGCCCGTTCTCAACCGTCTGACCGTCGGTGCCCGCGGCGGTGGCAGTTGAAATACCGGGAATTTTAACAGCCTTATTGCTGATCAATTGATTGATGATGTCGTTTCCCTTGCTGTCATAAGGTACCAGCACCTGGCGCACCAGGCCATTCTTGTCGAGCCCATAGTAGATACGAATGCCGGCAGCCGGATTACCAAGGCTGTCTTTCTGATTAAGCAAAACGGCAATGGCATCGCGGTTAAAGGCTTCCGCCTGTCCCAGGTTGAGCGCGGTTTGCAAAGCCGGTAACTGTTTGTAAAATGTATCCCTCGTCATCCTGAAATTTTGCGTGTATGCAATGGCCGCCTGGATGGGGAGGATATGATCCCGTACACTGTCCTCGTTGACCGGGATGTTTCCGCCCTGTTTATGCTCCCGGCAACCGGTGCCTGCAATAATGAGGGCAGACAATAACATTCCTACCGGCCAGTACAAGTGTTTTGATTTCATGACAACTTTTTTAATGTTAGTTAAATAATATAGAAACAAAATAAGGCTTAGTTTATAAATAAAGCGCAGGTATTTGTCGGGAAAATAGATGCGTATTTATACCTACGTTTTTCCGGTACTACCGCTCTTGTTCCATATACAGGAAGCCTAGAAATTTGTATCGTGTTCGCGAATCGCTGATCCCTGCCCGCCCCTATACCCCGAACCTTTTGATGCCTGCCGGTGATGGCCTCCTGGTGTAGTATTTGAATTTGTTGTCCATTAAACCTTATCAAGATGTCCTTTGCATCCTCTGCAAACAAGGCCTTTTTGCCTCCCGGCAAAAAATGGTCGCTTGTAGCACAAGTAACTTTTCTCTGTCTCCTGTATCATCATCTCTCCCAATCGGGTCGCTGTAGCATTCTGTGCACATATGCCGCCACAGCACCGCTGCGTTCCACGCCTGAATGGCATGCTGTGAAGGGATCATTGTAGTAAGGGAAGCCATTTATCACACTAAAATTTTTTTATGGAAAAGAAATCTGAGAACCAGAAACTGGAGTACTTCCATGAGCGGACACAGTTTCATGAACTGTTGCTTGCCAACCCGAATTATTTCGGAAACCTGAAGAAAAGCGATTTTAAGCCGGTATTAAATATCGCTGCCAATGTTTTTTATGAGCAACTCGCGAACGTGAGTTACAATCCCGCCACCCAGAGCCTGGAAGCGGATGTGCTGATCAAACAGGCATCTGGCTATTCGGGAACCCTGTGTTCCGATGGTTCGCTGGAGTATGTTCGTTTTTATCTTGACTACGGCGCTGGCTGGGTGGACCAGGGATATACCGGTATCAATGTACACGATATCCCCACCGGCAAGGACTGTATCAACGAGGGCGAAAAACCGCTGAGCTATGTGGCTACTTTACACATCGACCCCAAGAAGGCCTTTTGCAAAACGCATGTCTTGCCAAAGGCACGTGCCGTTTTATCCTGGAACATCATTCCCACGGCCAATGACCCTGCCTATGCTCCTATCTGGGGAAATACGCTGGATGCACATATCCAGATAAGTCCGCTCCTGCTCCTGCTCTCTGAAACGGTGGATGAAACCCTGCTGAATAAGATCCTCTCTATCGCAGCCATTAACCCCCAACTTTCCCTGAGCCAGATAGCAGGCCTGGTTCCACAGGGAAACCAGGCGATCGCCGGCCTGGCTTCCAAGTTGAATACCCAGCCGCTCGACATCGCTTCGCTGTCGAAATTGTACGCCGGTCAGTCTGCAGAAGTCAGCCCCGCCCGGTTTGGGACCTCGTTTATCCAGGAAACGCTTGGCGCCGATCCCCTGGCCATTTCCCAGAACATCAATGTTTGGAAGGGGCTCGGGCTGAACTGGGCCGACATCATTGGCATCATCGAAAAAACGAATGCAGATACCAGTTATGAAATACTGGAATCGGCAGGGCTGGACTATAACCAGGAAAACCTGGTGGCCAGTTTTCGCGTAAAAAGAAAACAAGGCTACTCCGGCGATCTCTGTACAGCCGGCAGCTACGAATACATTGCTTTTTGGGCCGATTGGAACAACGACTGCAAATGGCAGTACCTGGGAACCTCATCGGTGAACGTGCATGATTTTAATGATCTGCCAACGGACGGACTTTGCTATGCCGCCCTGTTGCCCTATGATTTTACCTATCATCGCAAGCAATGTGTGAGTCCCTACGTGGTTAAAATAAGAGCCGTACTCTCCTGGAGCACGCCTCCCTCTACAACGGATCCGGATCTGTTGGAAACCTGGGGAAACAGGCTGGATACCTATATCCAGATCAGACCCGGGGATGTAATACAGCCCGGACAGGTGGAACCTATTTTCAATATTCTCGGTGGTATCCCGGTTGATCATATTGATAACAGCACTGGTCTGACAACAGCAGGTGCGAAATTTGCACTTAACCAGGTTGCCGTGGAAACCGGCAGCCCGTTTGGCGGTATCGTGGTCATCCAGGGGCCCTCGTTCCCGGGATACAAATACCGGATCAGGGTCACAGACCTGGCCGACGGATCGTTCTATTATATTTCCAACGACCTGGTACTGGTCGGATTCCTCCCGGGACCTCCGTTTGTGCAATACACAACCGTAGTGCCCGATCCCATCAATCACTACTACGACTATCAAACCTTCGACAAAAACACCGACAATGTACTGGCAAGATGGTCGCCCGGCACGGATGATCTGCTCGAATTAAGCCTGGAAATATTCTCAGTGAGTGGCTCATTTGTGAAGCGCATTCAAATGGACAATACCTGGCCCGCCGTTGCTTTAACAGTAAATGATGGAGGGACCTGCAGTTATTATAAGAAAGGTGATAC
>DATJYH010000330.1:0-13397 GCA_035499675.1 Puia sp. | reverse complement strand
GGAATTTATAAATTTCTAACAATCATATTCACGTTCTTTCAATACTCTATTCATGCGTAATTCCGGATTTATCTGGGTTGTCCTGGGCATCATGATCCTGCTTGATCTGTATGTATTCCAGGCGATCAAGTTGGTGAGCCAGGGAGCTTCTGCCAAAACAAAACTTGCTATCTACATTGCATACTGGGTGGTTTCCGGCATTGTGCTGGTCGTGCTGGCGTTGTTGCCCGTCATTAACTTCGAATCCCTTCCCAGGAGTGTAAGGAATTACATCTTTGCCACCATCCTGGGTTTGTTTTTTGCCAAGTTGATCGGCTCGGTTTTTTTCCTGCTGGATGACCTGCGCCGGGTGATCCAGTGGGCCAGCGGCAAACTGTTTTTCAATAATACGGAAGGTGAAAACCTGACAAGCGGTGGCATCACCCGGTCCGTGTTTTTAAGTTGGTTAGGTTTGGGCGTGGGAGGGGGACTTTTCTCCACCCTGTTGTATGGATTCAGCAACAAATACAATTACCAGGTTACGCGGATACGGCTTGCTTTTGAAAATCTTCCTGCCTCTTTCAGGGGATTCAAAATTGTACAGATTTCAGATATCCATTCCGGGAGTTTTACCAATAAGGAAGCCGTTAAAAAAGGAGTGGATAAGGTACTGAAAGAACAGGCAGATCTTATTTTGTTTACCGGCGACCTGGTAAACGACCGTGCTGTAGAAATGACCGACTATATGGATGTATTCGGCAAGGTCAAAGCACCCATGGGAGTGTTTTCCACGCTCGGCAACCACGACTATGGCGACTACGCCCAATGGGAAACCGAGGAAGCGAAGAAGGCCAACCTGGAACACCTCAAACAAATCCATGGTCAGTTGGGTTGGCGTTTGTTGATGAATGAACATGTAGTGCTGGATAAGAATGGTGACCAAATTGCGCTGATAGGGATTGAGAACTGGAGTGCGAAAGCGCGTTTTCCCAAACATGGTAAAATGAACCTCGCTTATCCAGGCGCGGAGAAATATCCTTTTAAGATCCTCATGAGCCATGACCCCAGTCATTGGGATGCCGAAGTACGTCCCAGGTATCCCGACATCGATCTTGTGCTCGCAGGACATACCCACGGTATGCAGTTTGGTTTGGAACTGCCGGGTTTTAAATGGAGCCCGGTACAATATGTGTACAAGCAATGGGCAGGTTTGTATGAAGAAGGAAAACAAAAATTATATGTAAACCGCGGCTATGGATTTATCGGTTACCCGGGACGGGTAGGAATTCTTCCGGAAATCACCGTGATAGAATTGGCCTGATCGGGTTCCGGAGAGTATGTATTGCATTTCCCCTTACATTTGCGGCCCGATGTCTGCAGGGAACGGTTGCCGACCGATTGTTACCTCTTGGTTTTGAGGAGCGGGTACCAGCCTGCCGTATGCGCAGACGGCTGGTTTGAAGAGCAGCCCTATCTTTGCTATTCCTGTGAATATTAACGAACTATTAATGTATTTTAACACAACCCTTCCGTTCATTTAAGAAACTAAAAAATATATTTGAAGCGAATTAAAACCCAAATCAATAAATATGAAAACGAGATCGGTATTATTAGTGCTTTCCCTGGTGACGATGGTTGGTCTGACGCGTGTTCAGGCGCAGGGATTTCATCTTGGCATCAAAGGCGGAGCCAATATCTCAAAAATTGACGGACAATCATTTGACGACGGCTTTAAGTTTGGATACAGCCTTGGTGCGTTTGCTGAACTCAATATCAATAAAAAATGGGGTCTTCAACCGGAATTGCTCTGGAACCAGTCCAAAACCACAACCACGAATGATTTTAACCTGATCTATCAGGGCGTAAGTGGTCAAAATGTCACCCTGAACTATCTCAGCATTCCCCTTCTGCTCACGTATCGTCCCATTCCCCTGTTAAGTTTCCAGCTGGGACCGCAGTTTGGAATACTGATGGACCAAAGCGCAGATCTGTTTCAAAATGGCGAGGAAGCATTTAAAAAGGGAGACTTTTCAATACTGGGTGGAGCACAGCTTAACTTAGGTGCCTTCAGGGCCGGTCTCCGGTACTATATCCAGCTGAACAACATCAATGATCTCCCCAATATGGGCGACGATGCTACCTGGAAGGGCCAGGGCTTTCAGTTATACGTCGGCATTAAAATTATCTGATAACAGGAATTTGATTTACAGTTGCAAAACCTTCCATAACCTGGGAGGTTTTGCGACATTTTTACGGCTTGAAATCAGTATCTTTGCCTTTTTACATTTTTCATCCTGCCCACCTGCTTCTTTTCATTGATTTTCAATTCCGCATTATATCCGGCATCAATATTGACCTTAATACTTTTCAGCTTTAAAAGATAGGATTTTTCACCTACGGGTGTTATTTTGTCACAGATAATTGAACCATGAAAGAGACGATTTTATTTCAAAGGACGGAAGACGAGATGGATTTTATGCCCATTATCCCCCTGAATGAAAGCGATAACGAAAACCTCACCGATATACAGGTACCCAAGGAACTGCCCGTGCTACCCCTTCGCAATACGGTTCTTTTTCCGGGCGTCGTGTTACCGATTACCGTGGGTCGCGACAAAAGCATCAAAGCCGTCAACGACGCATACAAGGCCGACAAATTGATTGGCGTGCTGGCTCAGAAAGACAGCAATATAGAAGACCCGGCCGTGACCGACCTCGAAGATGTGGGCACGGTGGCCAGGATCATCAAACTGATCAAGATGCCGGATGGCGGGACTACCGTGATACTGCAGGGTAAACGCCGGTTTAAAGTGGGAGCGGTTACATCTGATGATCCGTATTTCAAGGCGCAGGTGGTATTGCTGCAGGAGGAAGAAGCGCCGAAGGACCAGGATTTTGAAGCATATGTCTCCAATATCAAAGACCTGGCTGCACAGATCATTCAACTGTCCCCCAATATTCCTTCGGAGGCATCCATCATTCTGAAAAATATAGAAAACCCCTCGTTCCTCATCCATTTTATTTCCAGCAATCTAAATACGGAATTGCAGGAAAAACAACAGCTGTTGCAGTTGCACCATATCAAATCGAGAGCCGACCTCCTGATGCAGTTGCTGCAGCGGGAACTGCAATTCGCGGAATTGAAGAACAAGCTCACCAATAAAACAAAGACCGAGCTGGACAAACAGCAACGTGAATATTTCCTGCAACAGCAACTGAAGAGTATCAAGGATGAGTTGGGTGGCGATGCAAATGAGAGGGAATTGAAAGACATGCAGAAAAAGGCCGAGAATAAAAAATGGCCTGTTGCTGCCAAGGAAACCTTCAAAAAAGGCATTGAAAAACTGGAGCGGATGCATCCCGGTACACCTGATTATTCCGTGGTGTACAATCATCTTGACCTGATGCTGGATCTGCCCTGGCAGGAGTATACGGAAGATTCTTACGACCTGCGAAAGGCAAAAAAAATATTGGACCAGGATCACTATGGCATGGACAAGGTGAAGGAGCGCATTCTTGAATACCTGGCCGTACTTAAACTGAAGGGGGATATGAAGAGTCCCATTTTGTGTTTTGTGGGCCCTCCGGGTATCGGCAAAACCTCGCTGGGGCGAAGCATCGCCAATGCCATCGGCAGACGATATGTCCGCATCAGCCTCGGTGGTTTGCACGACGAAAGCGAAATCAGGGGGCATAGGAAAACCTATATCGGCGCGATGCCCGGCCGCGTGCTGCAATCGATCCGTAAAGTGAAATCTTCCAACCCGGTGATGATCCTGGATGAGATCGACAAAGTAGGTACCGATTTCCGGGGAGACCCTTCCTCGGCATTGCTCGAAGTGCTTGACCCGGAACAGAATCACACGTTCTATGACAATTACCTTGAACTGGAATATGACCTGAGTAAAGTGTTGTTTGTCGCCACGGCGAATGACATCAACAACATTCAACCGGCGTTGCGCGACAGGCTGGAAATAATAGACCTGAGTGGTTATGCCATCGAGGAAAAAGTGGAGATTGCAAAAAGACACCTGGTCCCGAAACAAAAAGATGCACACGGTCTCAGGGAAATTCCGCTGAAGATCAGCGATGCCGTGCTGGAAAAGATTATTAAAGAATATACGAGGGAAAGTGGCGTGCGGGAACTGGACCGGCAACTGGCGTCCATCATGCGTTATGAGGCAAAGGAATTTGCCATGAAGGACAAACTGAAGGCCACGGTAACCGGAAATGATGTAGAAAAGGTGCTTGGCAAACAACGCTACAGCAACGATATCTATAAAGTAGCCAATATGCCGGGTGTTGCTGTGGGGTTGGCCTGGACCTACGTGGGAGGGGATATCTTATTTGTTGAAACCAGCCTGAGCGATGGCAAGGGAGATATGAAGCTGACAGGTAACCTGGGGAATGTAATGAAGGAAAGTGCATCGACTGCACTGACTTATCTTCAGTCCAATGCCAGGAAGTACGACATCGATCCTGATATTTTCAATAAAAAGACCCTGCATGTTCATGTTCCCGAAGGTGCAGTGCCAAAGGATGGGCCCAGTGCCGGTGTAACGATGATGAGCTCTATTGCATCTGCCATCATGTCAAAGAAAGTAAAACCTTACCTGGCAATGACGGGCGAAATTACCCTGCGTGGTCAGGTGTTGCCGGTGGGCGGAATCAAGGAAAAAGTGCTGGCGGCTAAACGTGCGGGGCTCAGGGAGGTCATTCTTTGCTGGCAAAACGAGAAAGATATCGCAGAAATCGACTCTGCATTTATCAAAGGACTTAAGTTTCACTATGTTAAAACCATGCAGCAGGTCTTAGAGCTTGCATTGGACTAAGCCGGCGGTTTTCACATTTCTTTAATAAACTATTTATCGACCCTTGTGTTAGTAGTGTAAAGAGCAACAAGTTTTTCATGTTGGTTGTTTTAAGGGTTAAAAAAATTCCTCCATTTCTATGGAGGAATTTTTTTATACCGGATCAAAGTTCTTTCTGCCTACAAGGATTCCGCGGGTGCCATCACTGGTTCTTTCTCGCTCTTGAATGATTCCCTTGGCTTCAGCCCCAGTAATTCAAACATCGCCTGGTCCTCTTCAAAAGAGGGATTGGGTGTGGTGAGCAATTTTTCCCCGGCAAATATGGAATTGGCTCCGGCCATAAAACAAAGTGCCTGTTCCGCTACACTCATCTCCATCCTGCCCGCGCTGAGCCTTACCATGGTTGCAGGCATCAGTATCCGCGCTGTGGCGATCATCCTTACCATATCCCATACATCCACGCTGGGGTTATCCTGAAGCGGCGTTCCCTTGACCCTTACCAGTGCGTTGATGGGTACACTCTCGGGATGTTCGGGCAGCGTGGAAAGGGTGAGCAGCATTTTTATCCTGTCCTCATGCGTTTCTCCCAGGCCAATGATCCCACCACAGCAAACAGTAATACCCGCTTTTCGCACATGCCCCAGGGTTTGCAGGCGATCCTCATAGGTGCGGGTTGAAATGATCTCTTTATAATATTCCGATGAGGTATCAAGGTTGTGATTATACGCGTACAATCCGGCGTCTGCCAGTTTTGCTGCCTGTTCTTCAGACAGCATACCCAGGGTGCAACATACTTCCATGCCCATTTCGTTGACTCCTTTTACCATGTCCAGCACCCGGTCAAAGTCACGGTTGTCGCGCACTTCCCGCCAGGCAGCTCCCATACAGAATCGGGTGGAGCCCGCTTCCCTGGCTTTTTTTGCGTATTCCATCACCTGGTCATGCTGCATCAGCGCCTGCACCTGCACACCGGTCTGGTAGCGGGCTGCCTGTGGACAGTAAGCGCAGTCTTCAGGACATCCGCCCGTCTTGATCGACAACAGCGTGCAAACCTGCACTTCAGCAGTATCGTTGTACTCCCGGTGCACGGTGGCGGCACGGTACAATAGCGATAACAGCGGCGTGTTGTAGATCTCTTTTACCTCTTCATGTGTCCAGTCGTTTCGGATCATATAGATGGTTTTGATTTGCGCAAAGTTATTTTTTATCCCGCAAAAATATGACAGAGTCTTTTAGTAAAGGAAACTGTTGCCGAAACAGCTTGTCAAAAACGATCCTGAAAGTATTCACGCTGGTCATGCTGTCGTACAGCAGATGATAGTCGCGGTCAGGAAAATAAACGGCGTGCTGGTTCCTGAAATTGAAATCACCCTCGATTGTTTGATCAGCATACCGGAACCCATGATCCCCCATAAAAATGATGACAGCGGAATCATGTGTATTTTGTCTCACGGTATTGATCAGTTCCTTCACTTTGCTGTTGGTGTAAGGCAAATAGTCGACATAGGCTTGCGGGGGTTTTTCCTGGTTTTCTGCGCCAATCATGGTCTTGCTTTTCAGGACGCCATACCGGTTGTAGTAAAAAGGCGGATGCGGCATATACAGGTGAGCATAAATAAAACGAGGCTGGAGCGTTTTTCTTTTGCTTTCCTGCTCGACCAGCTGTATGAGCCTGTTGTTGTTTTCGAGCGTCGTAAACAAATTGTATTTGCTGAGCCACCGGATATTGAAGCGCCCGGTGTACAACCGCCAACCGGCATCTTTCATAAACTGGGAATAAAAAGTCCTCCCGGTAATTAGTTTTGTTTTCAGGGGAAGGAAGCTCTCGTCCACGACAGAAGGATTTCCGGCCAGATCAAATATTGAATAATTTACAATTTCATAGCCTTCCTGCGAGAGTATCTCTATCACTTTATTGTCCCTGATAAGCGTGGCGCAATGGTTGTAGTCATCGGCGCTGACAACATCAGGAAAATGTATGCCATCCAGGTAAGACATGTTCAGGATGGAAGCCATTGAAAAAGGGGTAAAGTTGTAGTTGCTCATACTGCCGTATTGCAGGCTGAAGTCTTTTTGGGTCAGGAAACTATCCAGGCTGCTGTTGTCGTAGTGATGGTATTTTCTGAGAGATGAGCTACTCTCATATTCATCAAATAACAGGAAATAGATATCAGGTTTGGGGCATTCGGCGCATGGTATGTATTGACTGTTCGCCGCAAACGGATACACGTTGAATTTATCGGTCGGGGGATACAACCATTTCCAGAAGATCTGTCCCAGGTCTGCCGACAGGTAGATCAACAGCAGTATATTTAGAAATAAAGCCATTGTTTGTAATGAGCGTTTTGTTTTCAGGAAGTAGATGGCCAGCAACACCGTGCTGAGCAGGAATAGGGTCAGGATAACAGTGTATTTATGAAAAAAACCTGCGTGCTGGAGGAGCCAATCATGCAGGGCGCCAAAAAAAAGATAGAACGCCAGTATCCAGGAGGCCAGTAGAGCGGATTTTACAGTGTTTTTGAAAAACAGTTGGAGGCATAGAAATAAAATGGCGGCGGCAGCGATATATCCCGGCAACAGGAGCAGGGCTTCCCCGGGGCTGATGAAACCATAGTTTTCTAAAAATCCATGCTCTACAAAGAAGACCGGCAGCAGGAAAAGAAAGAGTGGGTTATTTTGGAGGAATTTTTTCATATGATTTAATTACCTCCTCCTGAGAAGATACAGTGTGCGGCCGGAACCCGGGATGATGTTCTTTCGCTCGACCTGGAATGCCTCGCCAAAATAATGTTCAAAAGCGGCCTCGTTGTAGGGTGTGTGATATACCTCTTTACTGACTACCATATCTTTTGCCCGCTGGTCGGTCAGCGGAACAAATTCGATGATAAGAAACCCTTTGCTGCACCGGGCGAAAAAGGCAGCCAGATCGGGGAGCGGAATGTTTTGCGTAAGTACCAGGTGATGAATAAGTGCCAGGGCAGCAACCAGGTCGGGGCTGATTCTGTCCAGGAAGGGTGTTCTTTCCCGGTTGTTAAACCCAATGCCCGGGGGCGGGTGGGTGATATCAACGCACAGAGGCAGAAGGTTGGTGATATGCTTGCCGGCCACCGACCGGTAGAGCTGGTTTACGCACTGCGGGTCGGCATCGATTGCAATGACAGACACTGCTTTTTCAGCAAGTAATTCGGCAAAGCGCCCATTGTTGGTTCCTATGTCCAAAGCGGATGTGAAAGGGATGTTTTCCAGGAATGATCTGAGAAGGAGTTCCTTTTCGCGAATGTAATCGGCACTGATGATTCCATCATCATAATAGGCGTTCCAGGCGGAGGAATGTTGACGGCCGCCAGTAAGTTTGCGAATGATGATGTCCAGGTGGCCGAGTATGCGCAAAAGTTTGTTTTTGGAAAAACGGGAATTGGCGGGAGAGGTACGGGTTTTCGCGGAAACTTTGTTTTGCAGACGAAGATGCAGCCAGATTCCCAGGTTGAAGCGCCCTTTGCCCGACAGGAGGCTTGCTGCCATTGACAGGGGGATGCCGCCGGGATAAACAGCCAACAGGTTTTGGGCGTTGATGTGCAGGTAATGATCCAGAAAAAGGGGGAAAAGAAAGTGCTCGCAAAATTGTCGATAGGCTATCCAAGGTTTGGCTTCATCATAAACAGTGAACGAGAGGGTATCGATAAAAATGGGCTTTCCCTCCAAAAACTGCACATTAAACGCCGTCGCATCTTTCAGGATCATGCCATGCAGCATTGCCTGTTTGTTGATCTCCAGCGTAAGAAGGGCTGCATCTTTGAGCATATCAAAGCTCCATTCATACGGGTAGCTGATAAAAGGAATTTGTTCGGGCAACAGGATTATATCGCTTTCTGTGGCTGATCCTGCCGGCCCTTTTATTTCCGCGTGCGATACCATCCAGCGTTTTTGTGTCAGCAAGTCATAGAGTCCCGAACCCATGAGCTTTTTATAACTATCCGCATAACCGGGGCCCACTTTTCTGTAGACCATACCGTTTTCCTCGAATACAAAACCTGAGGGGTCCCTGAATGATGCGGGATGATGAATGGGACTAGTCATTCGGTACATCGGTCTTAGTTGGATCTTCCCTTGATTTTTTTTTGAAAACAGACTTGACTTTCAGCCACGCATTTCTAAAATAAAAAAAAACCGCCAGGACACCCGCGATAATGATTTGTAAAAGGTAGCTGCCACTGCCCGGATCGATATACAACAAGAACAATTTCATCGGCGTTGACTTGGGTTCGTTTTTGAGAATTCGGATCTTGCCACGAGCCGTTATTTGATTTGCAAAGTACGGAATTGTCTGCAACGGAATCATTTAATTTGTATATGGAAATTCGATTACCATGTGCGCATGAACAGACCTCGCAGCAAGTTTGTATTGTTCTCAGTCCTGATCCTGGCCATCGGTTTGCTGAATTAACTTGCAAGAAAAAAATCACCCTATGCGTATGCGGATATTCTCCCCTACAATAGTCACTACTATGGTCCGGAAAATTTGCGGATATCCCGGATGCTGAAATCCGGGAACGATTCCCTGTTCCTGTTTTTGAGCGGTAACGGGATCCGGGCGCAGAATCATTTTGTAGCATATGTTCGCGGGGCAAAACCGGCAGACCAGGAAGGTCCGTTTTTGAAAATCGTCCGCCGGCCGGAACTAACGGAGTATCCTATCCGAATTAATAGTGTCGACGGCTTTGAGGTATCTGTTGAATTCTTTCCGGGAAGCCTCCGGGACAGCGTAAAGAAATTCTTTTATCCGCGGCCTTACTTCGCCATCTATTCCGACTAAGCGGAACCGGCTAACAGTTTATTTTATCTCCGTGTTTTTTCCAACTATCTGCTCTTGGGTATTGGCCTGTGCTGGTTATTGTGGGCAACGCGGCTGATACTAAAGATATTTCAAATTGGTCCGCGGAGTAAGTACCAGCAGGGTTTCGTACATCAACCTGATGGTTTCCTCCACATCGCTTTTATGAAGCATTTCCACCGTAGTATGCATATAACGCAGCGGAATGGAAATAAGTACGGAGGGACATCCGTCGTTGGCATAGGCAAAGGATTCCGTATCGGTGCCGGTACTCCTTGACACGGTTCGCAACTGCACAGGGATTTTCTTTTTGTCCGCCGTTTCCTTTACCAGGTTCAACAGCTTGTTGTGCACCGCCGGTCCATAGGCCAGCGAGGGCCCTTTGCCGCAGGTAACGTCGCCTTCAATGATCTTATTGATCATGGGCGTGGCCGTATCATGCGTAACATCGGTGATGATGGCCACATCGGGTTTTATCCGCCGGGCGATCATTTCCGCACCCCTGAGCCCTATTTCCTCCTGCACAGCATTTACCACATACAGCCCGTATGGCAATTTCTTCTTATGTTCTTGTAACAGACGTGCCACTTCCGCGATCATGAATCCCCCAATCCGGTTGTCGAACGCGCGACCGATATAATAATTATGTGCCAGCTCATCAAAACCCTCCTGGTAGGTTACCACCGAGCCTATATGCACACCCAGTGCCTCCACTTCTTTTTTATTTCGTGCCCCGCAATCCAGGAACAGGTTGTCCACCTTGGGCTGGGGCTCTTTGGCGTCTGTATTGGACAATCGGGTATGGATGGCCGGCCAGCCAAACACAGCTTTTACAGGGCCCTTGTTCCCATGTATCAAAACCCGTTGCCCCGGGGCAATCTGGTGATCCACTCCACCGTTCCGTTTAAGGTAGAGCAGTCCGTCTGCGTTAACGTAATTGACAAACCAGCTGATCTCATCCGCATGTGCTTCAATCACCACTTTAAATCCCGCCTTGGGGTTTATGACAGCAACGGCCGTTCCATAAGGATCGGAAAAATGGGTATCCACATAGGGTTTGAGATAGTCAAGCCAAAGTTTTTGCCCGCTACTTTCAAAGCCAACAGGCGACGCGTTGTTGATGTAGTTTTTTAAAAATGCCAAAGAACGGCTGGTCAGCACCGGTTGCTTTTTTGAGGCGGATTTTGCCATTTGTGTTAATTAAGGTTCAAAAATAATTAAAACTGAGCAAGAACATCAATACGCCGGAAAGGCACATCAGGCCATCCAGTACGAAATAATAGAGGTAGTCGGAAAAGTTTTTCTTGGCATGGTGATACAACAAGGCGGTGAGTACACCGGGTACCAGCAAAACCACCATGGTAACCCATGAATAGCCCGTAGTCCCCAGCAGCAGCGTGGCAACCACAAACAGGGCGATGGACACTCCAAAGAGGATATCGATCCCTCTTTCATTGAAATAAGTGATCATGCTCCGGATGCCATCTTTCTGATCGTCCAGGCGATCACGATAGTCGAACAGGATGCAGATGGCATAGATCAGGAAAAACCGGCCCAGGGTAAAAAACAATGCAGACCGGGTCCACGCCGCGCCGGTTACCAGGATGGGCAATACGGTGCTGACATAGGTCCACACAAAAGACAGGAAAATGGTTTTGCCGACGGCAATCTGTTTTAAGGATTTGAAAAATTCCTGTGGCAGTTTAGGGGCTGAGTACAGGAAGGTCAGGAATGCCCCAAATGCAAGCGCAAGCCAGTGTTCCCGGATCGTAAAAAAACAAACAGCTGCGCCAATCAGCCCTGTGAAGTACAAAAATAAATGCCAACCCTTATGCTGCTGGGCCCAGTGAATCCGCTGCGAGGAGGTTTCAGAATGAGGTGTCAGGTACCAGTGGAAATTGTAACTGCAGATCGTGGAAAAGAAGATAAACAGCACCAGCCCCCGCGGCGGATCCCCGGCCAGCAACAGGTGAGTGGTCTGGTATACCATCACCACGGCACACAGCGCGATGTACAAACTGCTGAACAGGAAAAAGTCGAAGAATCGTTGTAAAAAATTTCTTAACAAGGATGATTCCTGTTGAAGGGGATGGATGAATATTAACGGAGAATAATGATGAGCCCCGTGTTTACCGTATCGCTTACGTTGTTCGCCGCATCCTTTGCATAAAACCTCAATATCAGGGAGTCGCTTTCATTCTGCGGAGGATTGCCGATGGTGGGCGGGTCAATGGCGGAGGCCAGGTCGATATCGTGATCCAGCATCAGCTGAAGCTGGCCCTTTGAGCTTTTCGGATAACTGGGTACGCCGTAGGGTATCGAATCCCGGATGGTAGCCGTAGAGTCCTGGTTGATCCGCAGCTTGATCATATAGATACTATCGATCACATTTCCTTTTTCTGTAAAATCCAACGTAACAGCCAGGGAGGCACCAATGGGAACAACATTACCGCTCACGGAGGCAATTTTTAAAGTAAGCTGATCGCTGCCGCTCTTTGTACAGGCCACTGCCGCCATCAGTCCGCAAACCAGCAATACATGGGTAGTTTTCATGTTCAGCGAATATAAACAAACCTACGTGTTTTTTGTTGAAAAGGTTGACTGCGCCTGGTTTTTTTACAAATCGTTTACGTATCCGATCATGAATTGTTTCCGGGTTTGTGTAAGTGCCGGGGCTTGCATATGGTTCCGGGTTGGGCGGATATGGATGACCCTCCGGATTTTTTATCTTTAAGCAATTTATGAAGACGGATCGATCAAAAAAGGATGTCTTTTCCGGCGATATTTTTAATACCGGAGTTGAAGGATTCACACAGCAGGCCCTGGCCCTGTTCCGTTTTCAATACCAGCATAATCATGTCTATAAATCATTTGCCCACTCCCTGGGTGCGAACCCCGGGAATGTGCAAACGCTGAGAAACATTCCTTTTCTGCCGATCAGCTTTTTCAAATCACAGCGTGTTCAAACCACAACCTTTGAACCCGAACAAATATTTGAGAGCAGCGGAACCACGGGGATGGTCAGCAGCAAACATCATGTGAAAGACCTGTCCATCTACGAAAAAAGTTTTCGCACAGGTTTTGAACGTATCTATGGCAGGCCTTCCGACTGGTGTGTCATTGGCCTGTTGCCCTCCTACCTGGAGCGGGAGCATTCTTCCCTGGTGTATATGGTCAACGACCTGGTCAGGCAAAGCGGGCATGCCGACAGCGGGTTTTACCTGCATGAGTTTGATAAGCTCGCGGATACATTGAAGAGACTGGAAGACGAAAAACAAAATACCCTGCTATTGGGAGTAACCTTTGCCTTATTGGAATTTACAGAAAAGTTTTCATTTCCCCTGCGGCATACGGTGGTGATGGAAACGGGCGGCATGAAGGGAAGACGGAAAGAACTTACGAGGATGGAGCTGCATGAAATATTGCAATCAGCCTGGGATCTGCCAGCCGTCCATTCAGAATATGGGATGACTGAATTGCTCTCGCAGGCCTATTCCAGGTCCAATGGAATCTTTGAGCCGCCCCCCTGGATGAAGCTGCTTTTGCGCGAAGAAGATGATCCGCTGGCGACTCATGAAGCGGGGGAAGGTGTGCTCAACATCATCGATCTGGCCAATATATATTCCTGTGCGTTCATTGCCACAGAAGATACCGGCAGGCTGTATCCCGATGGCAGGTTTGAAGTTGCCGGCAGAATGGACTACAGCGACCTGCGAGGTTGCAGTTTACTGGTAAGCTGATGCAAGAAATCCCGTGCAGTCGAGAGTACATTTTTTC
>DATJYH010000329.1:0-3951 GCA_035499675.1 Puia sp. | reverse complement strand
TGAGAACTTAGCGAAAAAAATAAAAGAGTATAGGATTGACAAAAGAGCTTTACTGGATGTGGGGATTATCTATTTGGCAGCAATCCCACTTTTTTTTGCGGCTTCCTGTTTTGAATTTCTTACCGAATGGAATGTTTAAATTTCAAGTTGGCGCCGGAAATTAATTCAGGTAAATCCAATTATTGTGATTTGGGATGTCGATTTCAAACCGATTCCTACTGCCAGATTCTGGTGACACTTATAGTCGAGAGTTTAATTGTGCCTGATTAGTTGCTCCCAAATGCAAAAACCCCGGCGATAGCCGGGGTCGAAGTGCCCGGAACAGGAATCGAACCTGCACTCCCTTGCGAGAACCAGATTTTGAGTCTGACGCGTCTACCAATTCCGCCATCCGGGCATCGTAAACGGGACGCAATATTACAGAATCGGCCTGTTTTGGCCAAAATGGACCGGGTATTTTTCAGGGATGTATCGGAATACCAACGCCGACCCTGCATGCCCTCTTGCAAAAGATTTATGATAACTTGCCCGATAAACCATTTTTGAATGATCAGGATTGGCTTAATCAGGGAAGGCAAGGTTCCGGCCGATAACCGCGTGGCATTAGTACCCTCCCAGTGCAGGTGGCTGCATAGAAATTTCCCCGGGCTCCGCATCGTTGTACAACCCTCGCCACACCGCTGTTTCACCGACCAGGAATACCTGAACGTAGGCACGGAAGTCAGGGAAGACCTGGCGGATTGCGATTTTCTGCTGGGCATCAAGGAAGTGCCGGAAAAAGACCTTATCCCGGGTAAGATCTACCTTTTCTTTTCCCATACCAAAAAACAACAACCCTATAACCAGTCGTTGTTCCGTGCCATCCTCGAAAAAAAAATCACCCTGATCGACTATGAATGCCTGGAACATACAGACGGGCAGCGTATCCTGGGCTTTGGCTTTTTTGCGGGCGTTGTCGGTGCGCATAACGGCATCATGGCTTTTGGGAAAAGAACGGGTAAGTACCAGCTGGAAAGGGTCCATACCCAACAGAGCTTTCGCCACCTGATCCATACTTATTTTGGTTTGAAACTCCCCAACATCAAGGTGGTCATTACCGGTTCAGGCCGGGTGGCACATGGGCTGCTGGAAGTGATGAATCTGCTTGGTATTATTGAAATGGAACCCGATGAATACCAGGAGCGGCAGTTTGAATACCCGGTGTTCACACAGTTGAAAGGCTCCGGCCTTTATCGCCACAGACTAACGGGGAGCTATAACCGGGAAGATTTTCATAAAAACCCGCAACAGTACCGCTGCCTGTTTGAACAATACATCAACTCCACGGACATCCTGATGAACGGTATTTACTGGGAGCCCTCCATGCCCCGCCTCTTTGAATGGGAACATATGGCCAGGGACGATTTTCGCATACAGACCATCGCGGATATCACCGACGACAAAGCCGGATCGGTACCCTGCAACCTGGGGGATGCCCTGGTGGAAAACCCGGTGTACGGGGTGGACAGGATCAGCCGGCAGCGGACGGCACCCTACCTCCCGGGATCTGTCGACATCATGGCCGTAGGCAACCTGCCCAACGAGCTGCCCCGGGATGCCTCCCGCTATTTTGGAGAACAGCTGATCAAATATGTGCTGGAGGATCTGGTAAAAGGCGGATCACCCGTCATCGAAAGAGCCACCATGGTGCGCCGTGGAAAGATCACGGAGCAGTATGGGTACCTGGCATCCTATGCGGGATAACAAATTGGGAATACGAACTTTGGAATTCGATATGTACGAGGTTTATCCGGGTACCGGCCATCGGCATCCAGTCCATCCCACTCACCAATGCAGATAATAATCCTTCATCAGCTCCACATATTCATTCGTATATCCTTCACCGTTATAGGTAATACTGAGTTCGGAGCTGGTGCTGAAGCCGGACTTGTTGCGTGAAAACTGCAGAATACTGCGGAAATACGGGTGTTGGTCCGACTGCCTGAGCAATAATTTTTCCTGCAGGTAAAATTGATGCGCTCCGGCCAGGGCTTCGAAAGCTTCCATGCGGTGATAGGGCAGGAGGATGCCGAAAAAGCCCGATGGATCAAGGTTTTGCCCGATGACACCGATGAGTTCCTCCAGCTTCAGCGAGCTGCTGTGTTTGGCGAGATTATTTTCCTCCTTCGGGGAAAGCAGGTCCCCTTCAAAAAACGGCGGGTTGCTGATGATTACATCGTATTTATTGGGAAAAGAAAAATGACGGACATCCCCCGGAAAGGCCTGGAGCGAGGATTTCCACCGGCTCCGGGCGATGTTTTCCCTGAGTTGTTTATAGGTAGGAAGATCGATCTCGATGCCGTCGATCATGGCCTTGTTTTTTTGCGCCAGCATCAGCATCAGCAGCCCGGTTCCGCTTCCGATATCAAGGACTGTGGACAAGGAAGGTATTTTCTCCGCAAACCAGGCCCCGAAAATACAGGCATCCGTGCACACCTTCATGGCGCACTGGTCCTGGTGGATAGTAAATTGTTTGAAACGGAAATATGTATTGGGCATGGGCCTTGTGTTATTGGGTTGCCGGCATCGCCTTTGATCACCACTCCGCCCGCGCGCTGACGCTGACACTCAACGGTGCGAATTCACCGGCCAGGTATTTATAATAACCGGCAATGGCGATCATGGCGGCATTGTCGGTGCAATATTGAAAGGCGGGAATAAAAGTTCTCCAGCTCTCCTTTTTTCCCATTGCTTCCAGTCCCCGGCGCAGCCCGCTGTTGGCAGACACACCCCCCGCGATACAAATATCCCGGATGCCTGTTTCCCGCGAAGCTTTTTTCAATTTGTTGAGGAGGATGGACACGATCCGGTCCTGTATGGATGCGCAGATATCCGCCAAATTCTCCTCTATAAAAAGAGGATCATTGCCCGTCTGTTCCTTCAAAAAATACAGGATGGACGTTTTCAGCCCGCTAAAGCTGAAATCCAGCCCGGGAATGCGGGGTTCGGGAAAGTGAAACCTGTGCGGATTCCCCTGCTTTGCATAGTGATCGATCAGTGGTCCCCCCGGGTAGGGAAGCGACAATAACTTCGCTGATTTGTCAAACGCCTCACCGGCCGCATCGTCCATGGTTTCGCCGATCACTTTCATCTGCAACGGCGATTCACACAACACAATCTGCGTATGTCCGCCGCTGACCGTAAGACACAGAAAAGGAAAAGACGGTTTGGGATCATCGATCAGGTTCGCCAGCACATGGGCCTGCATGTGATGCACCGCAATCAGCGGCACCTCCAATGCCATCGCCAGCGATTTGGCAAACTGGGCACCCACCAGCAGGGAGCCGATCAGGCCGGGCGACTGTGTAAAGGCAACCGCATGAATGGCGGACAGGCCTGCACCGGCCACCGACAGGGCCTGGTCCACCACCGGCAAGATATGCTGGATATGCGCCCGGCTGGCCAGTTCCGGCACTACGCCGCCATATTGTGCGTGTATTTTCTGGCTGGCAACGATATTGGACAGCATGACGCCATCACGGCAAACGGCAGCCGAGGTTTCATCACAGGAAGACTCTATGGCTAAAATGGAAATGTGCACGACACAGGTTTTTGGTGGTTTGGGCCGCTGCAAAATTACCGGGATGGGATAAGTTGCCGAAATTTTTACGGGACTATGACCGGATGGCTACTACCGGGTCAAGCCGGGAGGCCGTATAAGCGGGGATGATGCCCGCCACGACGCCTACCACCAGGCAGATACCCACGGCCAGGGCGATGATGTCCACGGGGATGAATACCCTGAAATGAACTACAGCCGAAAGAATAAATGTGACGACAAATACCGCCGCCAGCCCGATCATGCCGCCGATGATGCATAAAAAAGCGGACTCCAGCAGGAACTCGGTCAGGATGGTGCCGCGTTTGGCGCCGATCGCTTTTTTCAGGCCGATCTGGCTGGTCCTTTCCTTC
>DATJYH010000328.1:0-6920 GCA_035499675.1 Puia sp. | reverse complement strand
TATACCAATCTCGCCATTTTTTACCGGCAGCTTAAAATGTATGGGACGGCTCTCCAGTATTACGACAGTGCACTGACAGTCAGAAAAAAATACCCGGATCACAGCGCTTCCATGGCAAATTTGCTGCTGGACAAAGCGCAGATGCTCTTCTGGATCGGAGATTATCAGAAGGCCATCGAACAGGCGAGTATCGGGCTGGGTGAAGTAAAGCTGCCCGGAGAACTTGTGACCATGGCAAAACTCCTGGATCAGCGGGCGCAATATTATCTTCGTCAACACAGGCCCCTCGAAGCATCGATCGACCTGGATTCGGCCGCCCGTATTCTCAGCGCGGTGCCCGACCAGGATGAAGCAATCAACAACATACTTCTGCATGGCGACCTGATGATGGAACAGGGGAAATATTTCTCTGTTCCGGCACTGTATGCAAAGGCTATACAGCAAAGAATCAGGACCGGTAATTATGCACAGGTTGCAGATGACTACACTGATTTAGGAAATTTTTTCCTGAATCAACTACACGAATACGAAAAAGCCAAAAGCTGTTATTTCCGAACCATACAATATGCCAAAAAGGCCAACGACTGGGAAAAATTATCGAAGGCCCATGTAAACCTGGGACAAGCGGAATTTTACCTGCACCATAACAAGGCCGCCGCAGATTACTATATGCAGGCGATCCATGACCTGCCACTGCCCGCGCGGCAGGGCCTCCTGATAAACCCGGCCATGTCGCAGCTGAACATCATCGGGAACAAAGACCTCGTGTATGCGATTTTTGTGGACAAGACCGAAGTGCTCCTGCATCTGTATGAGCAGACCAGCGACAGCAGCTTTCTCTCAGCCTGCCTCCAAACTGCGCTGCTGACGGATTCCATCCTCAACAGGATGCGACATGAACAGGTGGGGGAACAAAGCAAACTCTATTGGCGTAATCAAACCAGGGACTTTTTCCGGGATGCACTCCAGGCCTGCTACCTGGCCAAAGATACCAGGCTGGCATTTTTCTTTATGGAAAAAAGCCGGGCTGTATTGCTTAACGACCGGTTGAATGAAATGGGCGCAGCGGCCCAACTGCCGGCTGCTGAAATATCTACGGAGCAGGGGCTCCAGCTCAGGATCCTGTCCGAACAACACAAACTGGGCAGCCTGGATGCCGGTTCCCCTGAATACCATGCGCAACAAATGCAATTGCTCCATGCCAGGGACGATTTTGACCGGTACATCAAATCGCTGGAAAACAGGTTCCCCGTGTATTACCAGTATAAATATGCGGACCGGGTGACGGCACTGGACAGCCTGCAACACTACCTGGAACGAAACAAACAGCGTTTTGTCCATTACTTCGCCAACGATAGTATTATGTTTTTGCTGGTCATCACCGCCCGTGAGGCCAGGATGATGAAACTGGCCGGGCAGGATGTAAGCGATGGCAGCATCAGTCGTTTCATTGGTTATTGTGAAAATGCGCAGCAGTTAAATACATCGTATGCGGATTTTGCCGCTCTCTCCTATAAATTGTACCAATCACTCTTCCAGCCCCTCGACCTGCCCGCGGGAAAGATCATCATCTGTCCTGACCATTTTATTATTCCTTTCGAAGCGTTGTGTTCGGATCAGGCCGGTAAAAAATTTCTCCTTTCAGACTATATATTCAGCTATGTCTATTCTGCCGCCAGCCTGCTGAAAAAAATCAACACCGGCGCACCCGGCGGAAATTTTATAGGTTTTGCCCCGGTGGATTTTCAGTCGTATTTGAACCTGGCTGGTCTGAAAACCTCCGCATCCGCGCTCCGCCAGACCGCTGCTCCCTTTGCGGGTGGTAAACTCTACCTCCATAAAGCGGCCAATAAAAATAATTTCCTCCGGGAAATACCGGACTACAGCATTGCCACTGTTTTTTCTCACGCCCGGGCCGATACCAGTGTCAATGAGCCGATCCTCTATATGCAGGATTCGATGATTCAACTCTCCGAGCTGCAGCAACTCAAAAACCCCGCTACAAAGCTGGTGGTACTCAGCGCCTGCGAGACCAATGCCGGTAGGAACGCCAACGGTGAAGGAATTTATAGCCTGTCGCGGGGTTTCGCCATGGCAGGCATCCCGGCGGTAGCGGCCACTTTGTGGACGGCCGACGACCAGTCTATCTATGATATCACCCGGAGATTCCATGAAAACCTGGCCAGGGGAATGGGGAAAGACGAGGCCTTGCAAAGGGCAAAACTGGATTTCCTGGCAGGCAGTACCGGCATGCAACAACTACCCTATTATTGGGCTAATCTCGTTTTGATCGGCAACAGCGAACCCATTGGGCAAACAGATGTCGCCCACTCCAAAAAATGGGTGGTGGACTTCCTGCTCGTCCTTGCATTCCTGCTGATGTTCTCAGCAACCTGGCGTATTGTACGAAGAAAGAAAACTACCACTAACGTGTAAGCGAACATAATATGTAAGAAAATATTTTTTACTGATCCCTCAGGATCGTTCTTCACGGTGTCTGGTCAGTAGATAACGGTCATGCCCAACCGGGAGATAGCTGAACTCGTAACAGCAGTAGTACCGGTTCCCTGTCGCAGGCCGGTAACTCCCGGTAAAAACGCTGAAATTGAACCCGTTTTGCTGTAACCTGTTCCGACTGGTCCAGGCCTTCTCATCATCGGGAGGTATCAGCGACTCGAGAATCCGCCGGTTTCTTCGTAAGATGCCATTGATATTCCGTACATAGAGTGAGGCATCGCTGTTCAGGCGGTTGTTATAATTGCTTCTGCAATAGTCGTCGCAGAATTTTTTATCCGCCCTACCTTTAATGGGCTTTTCGCAGACCAGGCAGACCCGGTCATCTGATTTTTCTTTCATACAGGATCGGTTTATACAGATCTTTACCACTACCGTCAGTAACCGAAAACCAGGTTCCGGCCATTAATGTAGAAAAAATCGGTGACCGGCGAAATAATCAGTTAGTGGAATAATGCGTCATTTATAGGCACTGGTATCAATATTAAGCCCGCGGGTGCCTCTCAGGCGTTTCCAGAAACCCTCGCGCTCCGTCAGGGGAACAAAATCTTTGTTGTAGGCCTGCCTGTAATCTATAACCGGGTCCGTCATCTGCGGTTCCATCGCTTTCAAAGTATCGGTCGTCATGGGAATCAGGCCAATATCCGCACTGATCTTTTTTCTCGTGAATTTTCTCAGGGCCTTGGTTTGAAATGGATCGGATGCCAGGGCTATACGATGAAAACCCAATTGAATTGATCTCCGGTAGGAATAGTATATATTTTCAGTGCTGTGCTCTGCCTTGGTTTCCGTATAAATGTATTGTTTGGGGATGCCCAGGGCCTCCGCATAAAGCGCCATAATCTCTCCTTCAAAATAAGGCGAATACACCGAAGAACCTGAATACATGATATTTTTTGCGATGCCCTGGTCAAATAAATATTTTGACCAATACACCCTTCCTTTCATGGTTCTGCTCCATGTATCTTTTTCAAATGGAACACCAGGGACCACGATGATATCATAAGGATGTTTTTGAGCTTCCTGAAGCAGTTTCCGGGCCGTGCGCTGGGAAAAAGAACAGGAAACCATGCTGAACAACGGGCAAAGAAGAGATGGCCAGATGATTGCCAGCTTTGTATAAATTTTGTTCATATGATATAAAAAAACGCGGTTTTACAAACTGTTTATATCAGACCCCGGTTTTCAAACCCAACAGTCATTGCGCTTCAAACTGCAGCTGGCCAGGTTATTGCACTTTTTATCCCAACCCCCTCCAAATTATACATTATTATCATTCCATAAATAACCTCAGAAGTCGTCTTTTACCCACAGCGGACAAATTATACATCCCTTCCAATTGGCATTATTTCTAAATCCATAAAAAATACCATAACCGAATGGGAAAATACCAATAGAAAGGACCTACCTCTATCTACCTTTGCAGCTGGTTATGGTAAAGAAAAAGATACCAAATTATTCAATGAGCACCATCCGGGGGGAAGTCCGGACCCCTGAAGAATTGGTCGCGTTTCCTTTGGATAAATACCTGGTCACGAGGAAGTACTTGTTAGAGCCCCACAGGCATTCGTTTTATCTCCTGGTATATATTACAAAAGGCTCAGGCAGGCAATACCTTGATTTTGAAAATTACCCTGTTCATAGCGGTGAAATATATTTCATGATCCCCGGACAGGTTCACCATTGGTCTATTTCAGAAAAGGTGCAGGGCTACGTAGTCAATTTTGCTGATAAATTCTTCGACATCCTTGTGAACGCCCCGCAATACCTGGAACAATACCCTTTCTTCAGCGGGCACCATGAGGAACAGGTGATCCAATTACCGAAGAAAGTTCAGCCTCAAATAGTTGATCTGTTTGAAAAAATACTGGACGAACAACAGGGAATGAAGGCCCATGCATTAGACATGATCCGTATCTATTTGATGCAATTATTTGTCCTGGTGAGCAGAAACCAGCCTGCCGGCAGACTTGGCAGGGCGCCCCAACACAATGTTGTTATTTGCTCGAATTTCAGGAAACTGGTGGAAGAAAATTTCCTGCAAAAAAAGCTGCCGATGGAATATGCCGAAATGTTATATGTTACCCCCAATTATTTGAACTCATTGTGCAAGGATGTTTTGGGGAAACCTGCCGGACAAATTATCAGAGAGCGGATCATCCTGGAGGCTAAACGGCTGCTCGTGAACGCAGACCAAACCATCTCGGAAATTGCCTATCAACTGAATTTCCAGGACAATTCCTATTTTTCAAAATTTTTTAAAAAATACGCTGGTACAACACCTGAAGAATTCAGGAAACAATATCATATTGTTTCCCCAAATCAATAGATCCAATATGCGCACAGGAAACATGAAAAAGAAAAAAGGGCTGTTGCAGGCCGTGCTGACCAGCAAATGTCCCAGATGCCGGGAAGGTCGTTTATTTGAACAGGCAAATCCTTATGCCTTAAAAGAACTGGTGAAAATGCCGGAAGCCTGCCCTGTTTGCGGACAGGATTTCGAAATAGAACCTGGATTTTATTATGGTACCGGCTTTGTTAGTTATGCGCTGGCAGTGATGTTCTGTGTGGCAAGTTTTATAACCTGGCTTGTTGCAGTGGGGATCTCCCTTCATGACCATCGCTTTTTCTGGTGGATAGGAATCAATGCTTTATTGTTGCTCGCAGCGCAACCCTTATTGATGCGTCTGTCCAGGACCATATGGCTCACTTTTTTTGTTTCCTTCGATCCGGATTGGCTAATCCAACCTCCACAGCCTCCGGAACGCATGCATTTTCAATAAAAAATAACTGATAATCCCTACCCCTTTAGCTACCCGTTCCTAAGCCGGGATGATGTAGTCCGTACCCTACTATGAAAACTTTTTTCAAGAGCGCTTCCAACGGCGCACACAATAAACCATTACCACTTTCAACAGATTTGTCGACCAAATCAGGGCGAATCGGGCTGTTGTATGCTATACAACTCATTCGATCGCATTGGTTACAGGTTGCTGGTATTAAATTATTTTTTACCCAACAAAAAAAATGAAGCGGTATGAAGTTTAATGTGAATGACATCGATCTCTCGGTAATCATCGAGTACATGCCCGATATGGTTTTTTACCTTGACGGGGATTACAGGATGTTAACCTTCAATTCCAGCTGTAAAAAACTATTCGGCATCATTGGACAGGAAGAACCCCGGCCAGGCGCGCATATCCAATCCTGGTATCCGGAAGAGAAAACAGCTCAATTGCTTGAACAGTTAAAAGCTGTGGAGACCGGGAAAATGGTTTGCTATGAAGAATTCTTTCAGTCAGCGGACACTTCCTATTTTTTTGACGTTGCGATTTACTCAGTGACCAATAAAATGGGAAACCAGATGGGTTACTCCGTTCTGTTAAGAGACATCACGGAAAAAAAACGTATACAAAAAACGATTGAATCTACGGAAGAAAAATACCGTCGCTTTTTTCAGGACAATCCTATGGCAGTATACATATTCGGACTGGAAGACCTGAGAATACTTGCGGCCAACGAAACCGCCCTGAAAGTATATGGTTATTCAAGGGAGGAATTTTACAACATGTCGATACTCAGACTCCGCCAGCAGGAAGAATGGGATAAAATCACCCAGTTTATCAACGCCATTAAACACGAGCGAAACCTTGTGCCTGCCGGGGTTTGGCCCCATGTCCGGAAAAACGGTGAACCCCTTTTTATGGACATCGGTTTATATCGCATTGAATATGAAAACAGGGATGCGATTCTCGCCATGGCAAACAACGTCACCGAAAAAATCCATCTGCAGGAAAAACTGGAATTGGAAAGAAGATTAAAACAACAGGAGATAATGGAAGCCATGATTGTGGCGCAGGAATCAGAGCGCTCGGAGATAGGAAAAGAGCTTCATGACAACGTAAACCAGATACTCGGCGCTACCCGCCTGTATATAGATGTGGCAAAGGGGGAAGAGGAAGCAGAAAAAAGGACTGGCCTTCTCCAACAGGCCTCTAACAACCTACTGGGTGCCATTGAAGAAATCCGGAAACTTTCAAGGAATCTCGTAAGCCCGGTCATCCGTCAATCAGGCCTGGAACAGGCCATCAGGGATTTGATGGATGACATCAGCCTGATCTCGACGATCCGGATCAAATTTTCCATTTATGATATTGACGAATCCATCATCAATGAAAAATTCAAACTGAATATTTTCAGGATCGTACAGGAACAGTTGAACAATATCCTGAAACATGCGCAGGCAAAGGAGGTAAATATCCTGTTGGCTGGAACCGAGAGATCCATAAAATTGGTGATTTCCGACAATGGGCGTGGTTTCGACGAAGCCAGAAAGAAAAAAGGGATCGGCCTCATCAACATTGAGAGCCGGGCTCAATTTTACAAAGGGCAGATGCACCTGACAT
>DATJYH010000327.1:0-3114 GCA_035499675.1 Puia sp. | reverse complement strand
CGCTTCGCTTTTTGGGGAAGAAAGCCCGGTTGCTGCCGCAATATCTCTTCCCGGCAATCC
This sequence comes from Puia sp., assembly GCA_035499675.1. Lineage (GTDB taxonomy): Bacteria > Bacteroidota > Bacteroidia > Chitinophagales > Chitinophagaceae > Puia. The sequence goes on along the minus strand of DATJYH010000327.1, from coordinate 3,054 downwards.
GGAGCAAGCCGATGCCTGGATGGCAAAACAGCCAGCCTACACAAGGTCTTCTGCATTGCAGCACCCCGACATACATTTTTCCTATCCCGTCATCCCAAAAAAAACAGGCGACAAGCCGCTGAGTACCGACTATATCCAGGAATGGAGGGAGTTCGTATCGCAATATCCTTATGGCAATGCCTTCGACTGGCTGCAGTTCATCGGCGCGGAAAACAAACAGGGAAATATCAGCGCCTATGAATGCACGGACATCATCCATAAACTAAGTCTCAAGAGTTTTGAAAGCAGGTATAAAATTTTAGTGATGTGGATGCCGGAATATTTGGGGAATGAGGGGAACAAACTGCTTAAACTGATCGAGGAACCCCCGGAAGATACTTTATTTATCCTGGTGGCCGAAAACGAGTCACTGATCCTGCCTACCATTCTTTCAAGGACACAGCTGGTAAAGATCCCGCCGCTGATTACAAAAGACATTGCCACGGCATTGGCCGAAAGAGCGGGTGTGGAGCAGGACCAGGCGCAACGTCTTGCCTCCATCAGCCAGGGGAATTACCGGGAAGCATTGCAATTGCTGCAGCATGCCGCAGACGACTGGCAGGGCCTGCTCAGAGAATGGTTGAATGCCATCCTCAAAACAGGGCCGGTTGCACAGGTGAAATGGGTGGAAGAGATCAGTAAATCGGGAAGGGAAAGACAAAAACAGTTTCTCCGTTATTTCAATCACCTCCTGGAATATGCCATCCGCCTGCGTGTTACCGGTGAACTTCATACCAACCTGCCCGAGGCCGAGCGGGATTTCGCCATCCGCCTGAACAAGATTTCTGATATTGCCCAGCAACAGGCCATCATCGGGGAGTTGGACAATGCCGTGTACTATATTGAAAGAAATGCCAACGCAAAAATGTTGTTTCATGCGCTCACGATCAAACTGTACCATATCATCGCGGATAAAACAACAACTCTTGTGAATTGAGTAGTTTGTCGTGCCGATGCTGTGAAGGCCGGATTTTTTAAGAAAAGAACCCATGCATATTCATTGCCTGCAACATGTTCCGTATGAAACGCCCGGGAATATTGAGGCCTGGGCCGGGGAAAATGGCCACAGCATCTCCTACACCCGTTTCTTCGATCATGAAGCACTGCCCTCCGGCAATGAATTTGATGCGCTGCTTGTCATGGGTGGTTTTATGAGTGTCCACGACGAAGCCATCCACCCCTGGCTTATAAAAGAAAAAAAGCTGCTGGCCGGGGCCATCGCTCAGGGTAAAAAAATATTGGGCATCTGCCTGGGTGCTCAGCTCATTGCCGATGTGTTGGGTGCGAGGGTTTACCCACATACGCATAAGGAGATCGGATTCATGCCCATTTCATTTACCAGCGAGGCGCTGGAGCAAACCCTGTTTGAAGGTTTCCCCAGGCAGGCTACCGTTTTTCATTGGCATGGCGATACATTCAACCTCCCCATCCAGTCCCGGTTGCTGGCCTCCAGCCCGGTGTGCCTGAACCAGGCCTTCCAGGTTGGTGAAAATATCCTCGCGTTTCAATTTCACCTGGAGGTCACTCCATCCATTGTCCGGGAAATGATAAGGCACGACGGACATGAGCTGGTCGACGCTCCTTATATCCACTCAGCCGAACAAATCCTCGGGGCGCTGCCCGTCCTGGACAATAATAAATCTCTCTTATTCAAACTGCTAGACCGGTTCTGGCAATCATGAATCCATCATTGTTTTGCAAGGGACCGGCGGTTTAAAAAGCCCCGCCCGCAAGGTATGCATCACAAAATTCCGTTAAGCCCGCGGCAAACCCGCCCGTTCAGCCATGGCGTTGCCGGAATTTCACCTGATAATACTATATTTGTACACAGGCCTTTTTATTGGCCTGAAAAATAACATACCCGGATAACCGGTGTCAGAGAGAAAAGTGGGGAAGGTTGGAAACCGATTGCAAGACGTTCATTTTGTACATGCATATCTTATATCAACGCATCTGCGGCGACTGGCGGCAGGAACTTTATCAGCCGAATATTTTAGTACACAGGGCTGGATAATGTTGTAATCATATAAGCATGCACATCCCGCGCTTGCGGGATGGATCTTGAAAAGACTGCTCATCGGCGCCTGTTTCCCCGTTCAACATTCATTTTTTAATTGTAGAATTCCTAACATATGGGATGTACCAATTGCGGCACGTCGAATGGCAAACCCGCAGGATGTAAAAGCAATGGCGGATGCAGTACCGGGGGGTGTAACAGGCTAAATGTATTTGACTGGCTGGCCAACCTGCCGGTAAGCGGGCCCGAAAATATATGCCGCGTGGTGGAAGTAAGTTTTAACAACGGCAGCCGCAAGGACTACTATCGCAATAGTACCACCCAGATCCTTGAAAAAGGAGAACCGGTGGCCGTAGAAGGCGTGAGTGGTTTTGATGTTGGTGAAGTATCGCTGACGGGAGAGCTGGTACGATTACAGCTGAAAAAGAAAAACATCGAGGAGCAGAACCCGGAGATGAAAAAAATATTACGCCGCGCTACGGACAAGGACCTGGAAATGATGCGGCAGAATAAGGCCCGCGAAAAGGGGGCGCTGGTGCGATCCAGGGCCATTGCCCGTCAACTAAAACTGGACATGAAAATGTCGGAAGTGGAAATCCAGGCCGATGGCCGCAAAGCCACCTTCTTTTACATTGCGGATGACCGGGTAGATTTCCGTGAACTGATCAAGGTATTTGCATCGGAATTCAGGGTGAAGGTGGAAATGCGCCAAATCGGCGCCCGGCAGGAAGCCGGTAAGGTGGGTGGCATTGGCAGTTGCGGTCGCGAACTTTGCTGCAGTACCTGGCTCAGTGATTTCAAGTCGGTCAACACCACCGCGGCCCGTTACCAGAATCTTTCCATCAACCAAAGCAAATTAAGCGGTCAGTGCGGTCGTTTGAAATGCTGCCTCAACTATGAGCTGGATACCTACCTGGATGCATTGCAAAATTTCCCCGAAAATGCCGAAACATTACAGGTCAACAAGGGAACTGCCCTCCTGATCAAAAAAGATATTT
>DATJYH010000326.1:0-7211 GCA_035499675.1 Puia sp. | reverse complement strand
CAGGCGGGGGATCCTGCCAGTAAGCATGCAGGTCCAGGAGATGTTTTGGGGGATGGGGGACCTTCTTATACCATTCCTGCCGAATTCAGGATTTCGCTATTCCACCACAAGGGCGTGATTGCAGCAGCCCGGGAGGGGGATGATGTGAACCCAAAGATGTCCAGCAGCGGAAGTCAGTTTTATATAGTACAGGGGAGAAAGTTTACGGACCAGGGACTGGATTCTGTTGAAACCTACCGGCTCAAGGGAAGAAAGATCCCGGAAAATCAACGGGCGGTATACAAACAGATCGGCGGTGCTCCGCACCTGGACCAGCACTACACGGTTTTTGGAGAGGTGGTATCGGGTCTGGATGTGGTGGATTCCATTGCCATGGTACCCACCAGCGGGCGTCCTTATGATCGCCCCACTAAGGATGTCAGAATCATCACCATGAAGCTGGTAAAAAGAAAGAAATAATTCCGGCAGGCGCCGCAAATACGAAGCCTTTTTATAATCTTTGCAACTCTAAAAGAGACATATGAATTTTCCGGATAATCTTCGCTATACAAAAGATCATGAATGGATACGGCTTGAAAACGGAAACACGGCCGTGATCGGCATTACAGACTTCGCACAAAAAGAATTGGGTGATATCGTTTACGTGGAAGTAGAAACCGTGGGCAAGGGCCTGGATGCTGAGGCGGTTTTTGGCACGGTTGAAGCCGTGAAAACCGTATCGGACCTGTATCTCCCGGTTGCCGGAACCATCACTGAATTGAACCCTGCATTGGCCAACTCCCCTGAACTGGTCAACACTGATCCATATGGCAAAGGATGGATGGTTAAGATGACCGTCAATAACCCTGCCGACGTTGAAAAACTAATGGACGCCACGGCCTACGGTTCGCTGGTACATTAGTACCCTCTTTTTGTCGGTTCAAGGGTGGTTCCGTTACCACTCTTTTTTATATTTTTAAGCTTCATAACGCCCGTTGAACATCACCGGCACATATAATGAACAGGAACTGGTCAGTGCCCTTGCCAAGAGGGACAACCAGGCTTTTAACTATTTGTATGATCATTACGCCGGCGCCCTATATAGCATTGTGCTTCAGGTTATCCGGGACAAAGATTTGGCCAATGATATTTTGCAGGAAGTATTTATAAATATCTGGCGCAAAATAGAAAGTTATGACCCTTCCCGGGGAAGGCTGTTTACCTGGATGCTCAATATAGCCCGAAATGCAGCCATCGACAGTATTCGATCAAAGAGTTATCAAAACAGCCGAAAAAACCAGGCATTCCCGGAAAACGTACATATTATCGGTTCGCAGGTCACCCAAACCGATGTGGACAGCATTGGATTGAAAAAAAACCTCGAAAAGCTAAAGCCCGAACATCGCGTTTTGATTGAACTTGCTTATTTTAAAGGATACACCCACGAGGAAATCGCTGACATTGAGGACATTCCATTGGGGACCGTTAAAACACGGATAAGAAATGCATTGTTACAACTAAGAGAACATCTTACCATAAAGTGAACCTGCAGGAATACATATCGAGTGGAATCGTGGAAAGCTATGTGCTTGGACTGGCCAACACTGAAGACAGCGCTGAATTTGAGCGCATGTGCGCCGCCCATTCGGAGGTGCGCATCGCACGCGACAGTTTTGAAAAGCAGCTGGAAAAACAGGCCATGGACCATGCCTTAGAACCGCCAGCCAGCGTCAAAAGCAAACTGTTTGCGGAAATAGAGGTAGAGAAGGACCATGCTCCCCGGCCAAAAACACTGAAGCAGGCCGTTCCGGCCATCCGGCCGGTTTGGATCCGTTATGTAGCTGCGGCGTCCATTGTTTTGCTGGCCATCAGCACCGCACTGAATTACTATTTTTTCAGCCAGTATAGAAAGTACATCCTGAAATATGATGAGTTGGTGAGCAGCCAGACCCAACTGGTGAATGACAACAGGAATTTGCAGACCAGGTTGCAGGACTATGAACAAGCGATGAACCTGATCCGGGACCCGGCCATGGCGGTGGTAAAAATGACCGGTGTGGCTGCGAGCCCTTCCAGCCTCGCCACCGTATATTGGGACAGCCGTTCGAAGGATGTATACCTGCTGGTAAATAACCTGCCCACCCCTGCCGCCGATAAGCAATACCAGCTCTGGGCCATGGTGGACGGCAAACCTGTGGATGCGGGCATATTTGAAATGAAAGATGGTTTGTCGCTGGTAAAAATGAAAAACATCCCGCAGGCCCAGGCTTTTGCCATTACGCTGGAAAAAAGAGGCGGTAGCAGCCTCCCCACGCTGGATGCGATGTATGTAATTGGTAAGGTAACGGGCTGAAGAATGCTCATGCTGCAGGCAGTGTTCGTGTAATATACTCTGTCAAAGATCCCCTGAAACATGATGAAAAAAATAAAAAAGCTTCCCGGCAAAATCTACTTTGCCATTGGCTGGACGATGGTCATTTTTATTTTGCTGGCCCTGCCTGGCTCCATGATCCCGCAGGAAAAGGGGTTTACCATTCCGGGTTTCGACAAACTGGTGCATATCTGCCTTTTTGGAGGCTTTGTATTGCTGTGGAGCCTATACTATGAGTCAAAAAAAATTACCCAACAAAAATTGCTGCGCTCTTTTTTTATCATCTTCATCATTGCTTCGCTGTATGGAATAGGAATGGAATATGTGCAGAAGTATTTTATCCCGATGCGGGATTTCAGCCTGGGAGATATTATCGCGGATTTGATTGGGGCGGGACTTTCTTATGGCGTTTGCAACATCGGTTTAACCGGGAGAGAGGCCTAGTGGATACAGTCTGAGAACTCTCTTTTACCCATGGAAAATCTTCTCAGCACGGGCAAAAAATAAGCCCCTGTAGAAACAGGGGCCGTAACCAAAACTAACTGCTTATGAGAAAATTGACTGCTTTGTGTAGTCAATAGAAAAGACGTTGTTCATACCTAATAACGCAAAACAGGTGCCAATATTATAACTGCTGCCGTCCTGCGTGTAAAGAGCTTCAAAAGAATCACAATACAAAGATACGCACTCATTGGCCACCCGGATTTACTTTCAAATCATAATAACATTTTTTTAGCGATTCCGCTACAGCCGGGCGTTCTGTACCAATTGGCTGTGAAGTATTTAAAGAGCTTTAGGTATTAGACGTAAAACGCAACCAAAGGTTTACAGATTGCACGTTAAAAAAAACCAAAAAGCCAAAACGCTGTTACAACAAGGATTCCGCCGGCAACTCGCAGACACCCTTCCCACCAGGCGGTGGCGATATACGACCGGACAAAACGACAATCGTCTACCAATCCTGGCAATATAATCCTGCAATAAATTCATGGAAAACGGCTGGATACACGGCTCGGAAGCTACATGAACATACGGCAAGGTCCAGCTAAAGTTACGTTAAGAAAGCCGCAGACTACAACAACAAATGTTTATTTTTTGACCGTGTTTTACAGTTAATTCTGTCGCGCCATTTTTTCTGCATTTTCGGCAAACTGTAAAGCATCGATGAACTCCTGGATATCGCCATTGAGTACGTCATCCAGGTTGTAAACGGTCAGCCCGATCCTGTGATCGGTTACGCGACCCTGGGGAAAGTTGTAGGTGCGGATCTTTGCGCTGCGGTCGCCCGTACTCACCAGGCTTTTACGGTGGCGGGCTATTTCTTCCTCCTGTTTGCGCACCTGTTCTTCGTAGAGTTTGGTCCGCAGCATCTGCATGGCTTTTTCGCGGTTGCCCAATTGCGTTCTTTCTGTTTGACAAATCACCACGGTACCGGTGGGAATATGGGTTAACAGTACTTTTGTTTCAACCTTGTTAACGTTTTGCCCCCCGGCTCCCCCGCTTCTCGCGGTTTCCATTTTCACATCGCTTTCCCTGAGCTCAAAATCCACTTCCTCAGCCTCCGGCATTACCGCCACAGTGGCTGCACTGGTATGTACACGGCCGCTTTGCTCGGTATCCGGTACACGCTGCACGCGGTGGACACCGCTCTCAAATTTAAGGGTTCCATATACATCTTCCCCCGTTACCTCTACCTGCACCTCCTTATATCCTCCTACGGTGCCTTCGCTTTCGCTCAGTATGGCCGTCCTCCAGCCCTTTTTTTCGCAGTACTTCAGGTACATCCGGAGCAGATCGCCCGCAAACAGGCTGGCCTCGTCACCACCGGTGCCAGCCCTGATTTCCAAAATGGCATTTTTTTCATCCTGGGGATCTTTTGGGATCAGCAGTTTTCTTATTTCTGCCTCCAGTTTTTCCCTGCGCTCATCCAAACCGGCTGTTTCGGCCTTGGCCAGTTCCCTCAGTTCTTCATCATCCCCATTCAGGGCTTCCTTATTGAATTCAATGTCGTCGTTCAGTTTTTTAAGGCTTTCATAAGCACGCACGATTTTTTCCAGGCTACGGTATTCCTTGCTGATGGTCGTAAATTTCCGGTTATCGTTTACAATTTCCGGGTTGGTGAGGGCCACTCCCAGGTTTTCAAATCGCGCCTTGATGGCCTCCAGTTTGTCTACCATGGTTTTCTCTTATTTTTACGCCTGCTGAAGAAAGAACGTTACCTGCAGCATTTCTGCGCCGTGGAAAGCCTTGTTGCACTAACTCCCGCGTTCTTCAGCCATTCGCCGTTCTAATAAAATGTTTGCAAAGTTAATCGTTTCAGGGATGCCATGATCTACAGAAAATTCCTTGCCGATCGTTTATTCAACGGTTATAAAATGCTGGAGCATCCATCCGTACTGGTAACCAGGGCCGATGGCGTCATCGAGGACCTGCTTTCACCGGAAGATGCGGGCGACGATGTAGAGGTTGTAAGCGGTATACTTTCGCCCGGTTTTGTCAACTGTCACTGCCACTTGGAGCTGAGTCACCTGAAGGGACTGATCCCCGAAAAAACCGGTCTGACCGACTTTGTATTTTCCGTGGTTACCCAGCGTCATTTCCCGGCCGAGGTTATAAATGCCGCTATCAAAGACGGGGAGGAAGAAATGTTCCGCAACGGCACCGTAGCCGTCGGGGACATCTGCAATAATGCGCATACCCTGCAGCGTAAGAAGAACGGCCGGCTGCAATACTACAATTTTATTGAGCTGAGCGGCTGGTCGCCCGGGGTAGCCGCCACTCGTTTTGCAGCGGGCAAATCGTTGTATGAAGAATTTGCTGCCTTTTCCCCTTCGGGTAGGCATCTGTCTATTTCGCCCCACGCTCCCTATTCGGTATCGGATGAATTATGGACGATGATCCGACCCTATTATGCCGGCAAAACGGCTACCCTGCACAACCAGGAAACCCCCGCCGAAGATGAACTCTTCAAAACAGGGAAAGGAGATTTTCTCAGGATGTACCAGTTGATGAACATCGACAATTCATTTTTCCATCCACCGGGTATCAGCAGTCTGCAGGCCTCCCTGCCTCGTCTTGAAGGAGCAGAAAATATCTTGCTGGTGCATAATACCTTTACGCGGGAAGAAGATTTGCAGTTCTTGGATGCTATTTCAAAACAGTCATCCGTCAATATTTTTTGCTGTCTCTGTATCCGGGCCAATCTCTTTATCGAAAATGCGGTCCCCCCGGTTGAGCTGTTCAGAGAAAATGCCATCGACCTTGTGCTTGGGACCGACAGCCTGGCCAGCAACCATTCACTGAACCTGCTGGATGAAATGAGAACCCTGCAGCATCACTTTCCCTCCCTGTCCCTGGAGGAAATGTTGCCATGGGCTACATTGAACGGGGCAAGTGCACTTCAGATGGATGCTGAGCTTGGAAGTTTTGAAGAAGGCAAGAGACCGGGGGTAGTTTTGATTGAGGATTTGCAGGGAGGAAAGATAACTGCTGATAGCCGTGTGAAAAGACTGGTTTGACCGGGTAGAGTGCTGCCCCTACCGGGCAGTGGTGAAATGTGCGTCGTTGGTGGTGACCGACATGGCACCCCTGCGGGGTGCCATATTTGGATGGATTGTTTAGGCGATCAGTCCCTTTAAAGTTACTTTAATAACAACGTGTAAAAAAATTATGGCAATAACTACAATTGTCAATCTCAAAAGTTACCCCGATTAGGGGTAACATGTCGGTACCAACTGACCTGGACTACTTATAATGCGGCATCATTTCATTCTTGAAACTCCACTCGGCTTTTTCCCAGTCACTATTGACTTCTGAACGGCGTTTGTTGATGTCCTGGTTCAGCTGGTTAAATTGGTTCGCGGATGCATTAACATCTTTTACCGCTTTGTTATACGCATCCACATCCGCCTTTGTTCTGCTATCTCCCTTGGCATCCATATTTTTTTTGATCTTGTCGAAGTTCTCCTCCTTCAGGAAAAAATCGGTCATTTTGGGTGCGTCCACTTTTGCCAGGTGATCATAAAACTGCAATGCCTGCATACAGCTGTTGGCGAGCGCGGGATTGCCTTCAAAACTCCGCAGGCTGTCCGATCTCAGTTTGGCCATACCCTCTTCGGTAAAATGAATCAGCGCGTTCCTGGCCTGCTCGGCATCGTTTAGTTTTTTGTTGTTGAAGGCCTTGGTCATTTCACCATCTTCCCAGTTACATTTAAAAAAAACGATAAAAATTTCATCACAATAGTGATTGATCCTGCCCGCCGTTTCCAGTTTTTTGGCCAACTCGTCCTTTGTTTCCACCAGGTTGACATTGTATTTTGCGGCAAAATCTTTTTCCGCCTGGGTCATTTTGGCGGCAGCCTCCTTCAGTTTCTGGCTCGTCATTTCCTGCAACAGGATAAAGGCCTGCATTTCATCTACCGACTGTTCCGCGATCTCTTCCATGTTCACAATTTTGGAGTAGTCATCATTGAAGATCCGGTAGCAGAACTGGATATAATCGATGCTGCTTTGACGCAGTGAATTGTCGCCCTTGTATTTTGGCAATTGAACCGTTTTGGAACGACTGTTGGCAATGCTTTCCAGGGTCTGCTGTCTTACCTTCTCCACTTTTTTTGCACTGTGCCGGTGTGCGGCCACGCTCATATAGGCCATATATTTCTGGTCCATCTCCAACTTTGCATTGGTAATGGCGTCCATGTAAGTGCCAGGATTATTCAGGTCCTGCGAATGAGCAGCGAAGGTCATGACCAACATCACGACAGAAAAAAACACTGGGATAGATTTTTTCATGTAGGCAGTTTTTTTGATCCTTAAATATAGTCGAAAACCATTCACACGGCCAATGGGTTCATGGAGTTTT
>DATJYH010000325.1:0-13799 GCA_035499675.1 Puia sp. | reverse complement strand
GAAATGAATATGTCAGTAAATTAAATATACCGTTATGATTCCACTCGATTGTATTGTTGTAGATGATGAACCGGATGCGGGAAAACTGCTGGAGGACTATATCGGTCGTTTACCTCATCTCAAACTCAGGGCTGTTTGTTTTGATGCCCCGGAAGTGATCGCTTTTTTGCAGCATTCAAAGGCTGACCTGCTGTTCCTCGACATCAATATGCCCGGCCTGAGCGGCATGGAACTCGCCCGCGTATTGCCCAAAAAACAAAAGATCATTTTTACCACGGCTTATTCAGAATACGCCATTGAAAGTTTTGAGCACAACGTCATCGATTACCTGTTGAAGCCAATTAGTTTTGCGCGGTTTAGTGCAGCCATTGCCAAGGCCGGTGAACTGATAAATAGCCAGGCTCCGGTCGTTGCAAGCGAACCAACATCCTGGCAATCGGATGAATATCTTTTTGTAAAAGCCGACAAAAAAATGATCCGCCTTAATTTTTCAGACATTTTATATTTTGAGGCGCTGAAGGAATACGTTTGTGTTTGCACAAAAACTCAAAAGATTCTTGTATATAAGAGGATGAAAGAATTGACGGAAAAATTGCCCTTGTATTTTAAGCGGGTCCACAACTCCTTTATCATCAATTGCAGGCATATTGCCAAAATGGAGGGGAACCTGGTGGTGATTGACAATAAAGAAATTCCCATCGGGATATCTTACAAGGAAGAGTTTATGCGCTTTATTGAGATTAATGCGTTGTAATGCCTTTGAACTATATCCGTCATCTGATGTAGGTAAATAGCAAAAAGGGAACGTGGAAACGCTCCCCGTGAGCAATTGTTTCAAAATATATTGAACAACTACCCTGCTTAAGCTCTTAAAAGGCCAGGAACAAAGGGCCGTATTGTATAATGATGAGGCTTATAGTGTCTCAAGACAGAAAGCCAGACCATTCCACCAGGTTTAGAATCCGGGTTCATCCTGTTTGGTGAAAAGGAAAAAAAAGCAGGTAGTAGAAACCACCTGCGTGTCACATGAGAAAAATTACAGGTATCTTATTGCACCGGGATACACCTGTATCAGCTCCATTTCCCCGGAAATACTCTTTAAAGATCTTTTCGTTTTACCCTTCCCGTCCGGATCAATCCTGGACAATCCATTTTTTAAATGCAGCTGCTTTGAGCTGGCTGATAGTGATCGTTTCGTTTACATCAGGGTTCAATACCAGTTCGAGTTTTCCCCGTTTCAGCGGTTTGTATTTTACGACGGCGTCAATATGAATCAGATATTTTTTACTGACCCTGAAAAAATCTTTTGAATTCAGGCTGAGCTCTATGCTACGGAGAGCCTTCGCCGTGATATATTTTTGTTTGCTTTTTTTCTCCACCAGGTAGGAAATGCCATTTTCTGTAAAGAAATAAGCGATTTCGTCAGACCTGAAAACCAGGTGTTCCCTGCCTTTTTTAGCAATTATTCTTTTGCTGGTTACGACCTGCCGGGCAGGCGTATGCAAAAAAGAAACCGGTGCAGGGAGATGGTCAATTTTCAATGGCGCAATTCTTTCCAGAAGCATGTGCATATTTTTTTCATGAACAAGTCTTGATAGGATCGTGGGTCCAAAATTCATCAGCCGGAACGGTGTTGAAAAAGAAATTCAATCGAATAGGATAAACTTTCAACGGTTTTGTTTTCAGCGTATAAGGGTCTTTCTACGCCTTTTAATCCGAAGACGGATATTTTAGAACCGGGCCATGATTTTTAACACCCGAAAGCGGTTTCTGCAAAAAGCGCTGCATCCGGGTGTCGTTGTTCCGGCTGATTACATCAAGGTTTAACAGCAAAAAATTCAATTTAATCCCAGCCCTCCCGGAATCCTCCCTGGTTTACCGGCAGGTGGTTGTCTCTGCTTGTTTTAGTCACACTTTTTCTTAACTAAAGTCTAACAAATGAGAAGATTCTTATCGTTGGCTCTGTTACTGATGCTTTATTCAGTATTGGCCGAGGCTCAAACCCGTGTTATCAACGGGAGGATTACAGACGAAAAAGGGGAGCCTGCCCCCTTTGCCACCGTCAAAATCAAAGGGTCTAAAACCGGGGTGACCTCCGATGAAAACGGGTCATTCAGGATTTCTGCTCCTGAACAGGCTACGCTGGAGATCAGCGGGACTGGATTCGTTTCCAAAGAAATCAAGATTGCAGGGCTGGGGGATATGATCAATATCACGCTCAGCCATTCCAACACGGAACTGTCGGCCGTTGTGGTTACCACAACGCTGGGCATGAAGCGACAGTCGAGTGAACTGGGATACGCAGCCACCAGCGTGAGCAGCAAAGTGCTCACCCAGGCAAAGGCGGTAAATATTCAGCAATCACTCAACGGAAAGGTTTCGGGGTTGAATATTTCAACGGTGAACAGCGGTGTTTTTGAAAGTTCCAAGATCAACATCCGTGGCATACGTTCCCTGACCGGGAATAACCAGCCCATGCTGGTAGTGGATGGTGCGCCTACCCCGCTCGGCTACCTCTCCTCCATTCCCCCAGATGACGTACAGGACGTTACCGTACTGAAAAGTGGTGCTTCTGCAGCCATCTACGGACCGGACGGTGTGAACGGTGTTATCGTCATCACCACCAAACGCGGTGGCAGAAAACCGGTCATCAATGTTTCTTCCACCATCCAGCTCACGAGAGTTTCTTTCTTTCCCAAATTCCAGAAATCTTTTGGTGCCGGTGCGGGGGAAGTATTGGATCAGTATGGCAACTATGGATATGTTCCTTACGAGAACCAGCAATATGGACCCAAATTCGATGGGTCGATCCAGGATATCGGCGTGAGGCTGGAAGACGGTTCCATTCAATCTGGTCCTTATACAAATGGACACTATGATGACAAAATAAAATTCTGGAACACGGGTCTCACTTTCCAGAACAGCGTATCTGTAGCGGGCGAAGATTTCTACGCAGGCATACAGGATGCCAGCATCAAGGGGCTTGTGCCGGATGACCAGAACCGGAGAACCAGTTTCCGTTTTAACGGTGGTAAAAAACTCGGAGGATTTACCATCAACTATGGCTTAAACTATATACTTCAGAACTACGATGTCATCAATGAAAATGCATTGGCGACCCTAACGCCCGCCTACAACGGCGGTCTCTTCTTCCTCGTAATGCAGACACCCAGCAATGTACCGCTGCTGGATTACGAGGACTGGAAAAATGATAAATTTTCTCAATATTCCAACTACTGGAATGAATATGCCATCAACCCTTATTGGGCCATCGGCAACCTTCGCCAGAAAGGACGGGAGGATGACCTGATCGCTAACCTGGATGTGAGCTACCAGTTCCACCCCTTGTTGAAGGCAACGGCAAGACTGAGTACCAACCTCGCCTTCCAGAATTTCAAAAACACCACCGCGCCGGTGATCGTTACCGACTGGGCGCATGCCAACAGGAATGCCACGCAGTATTCCAATAAGGCGGGTAATGTGTTTACCGATGAGAATTACAATTCAAGAATCAACCTTGATTATTTTCTCAGTGGAGAAACTGGTTTTGCCAGGGACTTCAAGGTCAGTTATGTGGCGGGGGGAACCATTCGCCAGAACAGGGCCCGGGATGTGGCCGTGGGTGGCAACAATCTCGTAGTGCCCTACTTATACAACGTGGCCGTCCGCAGTGGCGATGCCAATGTTCCCCTGTATCTGGGAACTTCTTCCGCCGGCGTGAATGCCGGGAATAACTATGATGTACAGTCGAGCTTGTTGTCCGTATACGGAACACTCGGTTTTGGATACAAGAACTGGGCGCATGTTGAATTGACCGGCAGAAACGACTGGGACAGTCGTTTGCTCAAGCAAAACCGTTCCTTCTTTTATCCCGCAGCCAACGCTGCCGTGGTGTTGTCGGAAGCCATTCCCGCCCTCAGGGCCAGCAACCTGGTTTCCTATTTAAAAGTACGCGGAGCCGTTTCGAAATCGGGTAACGTGAACCTGGGCCCTTATGCCTTAAACGCTACCTTCTCGCAACCCACCGCCACAGCTACAGGATTCCCCTACGGGAATGTGGTTGGTTTTACTGCCAACAATGTGATCCCCAGCCCGGACCTTAAACCTGAGTTCGTCAATACAAAAGAAGTAGGTGTTGAAGTAGGCTTTCTACGGAACAGGATCAACGTGGAGGCAACTTATTTCTACCAGAACAATACCAACCAGATATTACAAGTATCCCAATCCTCCACAACAGGGTATGTTACGTCCATCGCCAATGCGGCTGATTTCAAGAACTATGGTGTGGAAATGGACCTCAGCCTGAACCCATTGGTGAACATCGGCAAGGGCAGGATCGATATTCGCCTCAATGCTACCTACAACAACAACGAAATTACCAGTACCCTGGGCGATGTACCTGTTGTGCTTGCGGGTACTTCAGGCTTTATCCAGACATCGGCCAGTTCACCCACGGTGAACCAGATTGCCATCAAGGGTTCACCGGCTTTTGCTTTTCAGCTGACCGATTACAACAGGGACCCGGCTACCGGAAAAGTGATTGTTGATCCGGTTACCGGTTATCCTTCACAGGCGGCCGGACTCGTAGTCAAGGGAAGATCGCTACCCCTGTGGATCGTGGGCATTTCCCCCAGCTTTACACTGGGTAATTTTTCGATTGGTATGACCTGGGATTACAAGGGCGGTCATAATTATTACTCCGGTCTTGGATCCGACGCCGACTTTGCGGGTATGTCTGCCCGTAGTGCAGCATATGGTCGTCAGCGATTTGCCGTTCCCAATTCTGTTTATCTGGAAAATGGTAAGTATGTTCCCAATACCAACATATTGGTACAGGACGGGAATTCAGGTTTCTGGACAAATGGTTCGGCCAATACCTCAGTGGCCACAAACTATTTTTCCAGTGCAGCTGCCTGGAGATTGCGTGAGTTAAACATTACGTACAACCTGCCCCTGCATTTCATTGGTAACGCCAAGGTCATCAAAAGAGTAACAGTGAGCCTGATTGGAAAGAACCTGCTTTTGCTGGTTCCCAAATCCAATCAATGGGGCGATCCTGAATTCAATTACAGCTCAACCGGTAATACATTCGGTATAAGCAGCTCGTTCCAGTCGCCTGCTTCCCGTTTGTTTGGAGCCTCTTTGAATCTGCAGTTTTAATTCACTTTAAAAAGTAATTCATGAAATATCTACAAGGAAAATATTTTATAGCGATGCTCGGAATGGGCTTGCTGTTGGCAGGATGTAAAAAAGACTTCCTGGATGTCAACGATGACCCTAACCGGGTTACCGATGCTACAGTTACGGCGGAACTGATCTTTCCCCAGGCAGCGCATAATGTCGGTGTCCGCATGGCCAGCAACAATATCAGCTTTGCCGAAAACTGGATGGGATATTGGGCGCCCTCCGGCGACTACGCCATCAACCAGACAGAGACTACCTACAACATTGATTTCAATTTTGGGAATACGTTGTGGCAAAACAATTACGACGTGCTGTATGACTTGTATCTCACAAAGGTCAAAGCGCAGGCAGCCGGCAACAACGTACTGGCAGGGGCTGCGATGATACTTTCCGCACGCTTGTTCCAGGACCTCGTGGACATTTTTGGGGACCTTCCCTATTCGCAGGCTTTCCAAAATAACAAATACACTACGCCTGTTTATGATAAAGCGCAGGATGTATATGCCGCGTTGAACCAGAGCCTGGATTCGGCCATCATCTATATGCATGAAACCGGTACCGCAAGCTTCGCAAGTGCCGATATCATTGCCCATGGTGATCAGACGAAGTGGATCAAATTTGCCAATACGCTCAAGTTGCGACTGCTGATCAGACAATCGCAGGTCCAGGGTTTTGATCCCGCTGCAGATGCTGCCAAGATTGTCAGCGAAGGCGGCGTTTTGCATGAAGGAGAGTCCATGATGGTGAATCCCGGGTATACGAATGCAACTTCCAAGCAGTCGCCTTTCTATGCTTTTTTTGGATTTACACCCACGGGTGCTGAAGCCAGCCCGGCTACGAGGGCTAACCAATATTTTGTTGGAATTCTTACCAGCAATTCGGATCCGAGGCTTGCACGGTTTTTTGCGGCCCCGGTAGCAGGTGGCGCCATTGCGGGCAATACCTATGGACTCGCTGCTGGCAATCCTCCGGGCAGGAATACTTCCAATTTCGGACCTGGCCTGGTGGCAAGCGCCAGTCAGAGCCAGTGGATCTTTACTTCTTTTGAAAGCATGTTCCTGGAGGCGGAAGCCATTGCAAGGGGCTGGTTGCCGGGTGATGCGGAAACAGCATATGAAGCCGCAGTTACAGAATCCTTTGTTTGGCTGGGTGTGCCCTCGGCCTCCTCGGCTGCCGCAACCTACCTGTCCAACGCGAATATTGCCAACTGGGCCAACGCAGGTACCACGGCAGATGAACAGGCAAAGTTCATCAGCTTCCAGAAATACATATCTCTTTGCGGGATCGATCCCATTGAAGCATGGAGTGATCAGCGTCGTTTGAACATGATGCCCGATGATGGTTATATCAGCGTAAACCCCGGCAGAATTTCCAACACGCTTCCCGTGCGTTTGTTGTATGCGCAGAGTGAATACACCAACAATGGCAACAACACGCCAAAGGGTATCGATCAGTTTACCAGCAAATTGTTCTGGCAACCTTAAATTTTATCACTAAAATATTTTCGCAATGAAATCATATTCCATAAAATCAGTTGCGGCCTTGCTTTTGCTGCTGTCTGTCGGTCTGGCGGGCTGTTTGAAAGATACTGCATACGACGACAGGTCCATCCAGGCAATTATGCCGTCCGGATCCCAGCAATTCATTCAACTGGGACTAACCGCCACAGATGCCAGCAATTTCCTTTTCCTGCCCCTGGGCGCGGCATCCGATAACGACACTACCTTGAACCTGGTTCCGGTTGAACTGACTTCAGCTTCACCGGCCCCGGAGGATATCGCGGTAACACTGAGCGCCGATCAGTCTGTATTGGACGACTACAATGCGAGCCACAATACCAGCTATACGCTGATTCCTACGTCGAAGTACAGCGTGGTAAACCCGGGCGCAAAAGTGATCATCAGGAAAGGTAGTAACCGTGGTTTCCTGCAGGTGAAATTCAAATCTGCCGACTTCCTCGTTGGTGATTGGGCCTTTGCTTTTTCAATTTCGGCGGTAGACAAAGCCAACTATCCGATTGCAGGAAATTTCAGGAAAGGTGTTGTAGGTCTAGGCGTCAACAATCAATGGGATGGGAAATACAGTTTGAAAGGATATGTATTACGTGCCGGCGACGCGGTGCTGAGCGGTAATTTCTCGGGTTTTGAAATGGATCTTGTTACAGCGGGTTCCAATGCGGTCGTATTCGCTGAACTGCAACCCTGGGCCAACGGCAGCGGTGTGGGAATCGGATTCCCCTTGTTGACGATCGACAATTCCGCCAACCCCAACCCGGTTGCTGTCAGTAGCTCCGGGGGCGCTGTGAATGCACCCGGGTACGACTGTCGGTATGACCCGGCTACCAAGACTTTTTATATTTCATTCACCTGGGGAGCCGGCCCTGCAGCCAGGCTGGCTACCGATACGCTTACCTATATCGGATCCAGGGATTAACCACAGCTATTGATGGGGAAAGCCGGCCGTTTATGGCCGGCTTTTTTATTGACCATGTGCCACGAGCATTTTTGTGCGTATTAGTTCAATTATAGGTTGCCGTTATATTGTACATATTTACCTGAAATTTCTTGCCTCCGGAATAATTTCTTTCTCCTGCTTGATGGATGATTTTCTGCTGCTGCCCGGATGGGAGGGTTCAACGGCGGTTCTTTCATCTGCACGGGACAAGCTGAGCTGGAGCGTGTTTTCATTTCCCGGCACAGTAAGCCGTCGCAGCAGCTTTGAAAAATTATGACAGGATTGCACAATAACATGGATGACCTCACCTTCTTTTTGCAACTTGCCTTCTACCATCAGCAATCTCGACTGCAGGATCTGTTTCCGGTAACGCTCAAACAGGTTTTGAAAAACAACCAGGTTGGAGATTCCTGTTTCATCCTCGATGGTAATGAAACAAATTCCCTTCGCAGTGCCGGGTCTTTGCCTGACGAGGACGAGCCCGGCTACTTTCACCTGTTCGCCATCGTTGCAGGAAGGCAGTTTTTTGGCAGGAAGAATATGCAATTGGTCCAGTGTGCTCCTGACAAAACTCACGGGATGAGGTTTCAGCGAAAGCGATAGGGAAGCATAGTCTTCCACCACATGCTCCGGAAGAGTCATTGTTGGCAGATTTATTTTTTCTTCCGCAGGCTGGGCCTGGAGATGATCAGCAAATAAGGCAATGGGCCGGTCATTGCGGGCAGATATTTCCCAGAGTGCTTCACGCCGGTCGAGTCCAATGGATCGGAAAGCGTCTGCATCAGCCAGTTTTTCAAGACAGGCCTGGGGCAGATCGGAATTTTGCAATTGCCGGATGTTGGCAAAACCATTTTTTCTGAGAGAAAGCAGGGACCCGATATCTTCTTCACGCAATCCTTTCACCTGGCGGAAACCCACACGAAGCGCGCGGTAACGGCCGGCCTGCTCTTCCAGTGTGTAATCCCAATGGGAATGATTTACATCTACAGGCCGGACCTCCACTCCATGTTTCCTGGCATCGATGATGATCTGGGCAGGTTGATAAAAACCCATGGGCAAACTGTTCAACAATCCACAGGCAAAGACATCCGGGTAATGACATTTGATCCATGAAGATACATATACCAGGAGCGCGAAACTGGCAGCATGACTTTCGGGGAAACCATAACTTCCAAATCCTTCCAGCTGTTTAAAGACACGTTCGGCATAGTCTTTTTGGTATCCTCTTGCCATCATGCCATGGATCAGTTTCTCCCGAAAGCGTGTAACCATGCCTTTGGCCTTGAAGGTGGCCATGCTGCGGCGCAATTCATCTGCTTCGGAGGGAGTAAAACCTGCTGCAACAATCGCGATCTTCATTGCCTGCTCCTGGAAAAGCGGCACACCCAGGGTTCTTTCCAGGATTTCCTGGAGTTCTTTGGAAGGGTATTCCACTTTTTCCAGGTTGTTCCGTCGGCGTAGATAAGGATGCACCATATCACCCTGGATGGGTCCCGGTCGTACAATGGCCACTTCGATCACGAGGTCATAAAAAGTTTTGGGCTTTAACCTGGGCAGCATGGCCATTTGTGCACGGCTTTCTATCTGAAAAACACCGATGGTATCTGCATGTCCAATCATTTCATATACCCTACTCTCATCCTGCGGGATATTGGCCAGTGTCAGGTCCAGTCCATAATGCTGTTTGCCTGTTTCAAAAGCCTTTCGTATACAGGTCAGCATCCCCAAAGCGAGTACATCTATCTTAAGAAAACCAAGGGCATCAATATCGTCTTTGTTCCATTCAATACAAGTCCGGTTTTCCATGCGTGCGTTGAGGATGGGACAGAGATCGGTCAGTTTCCCCCGGGTAATTACAAATCCCCCGGTATGCTGTCCCAACTGACGGGGGAAATCCATCAACTGGGCTGTCAGTTGCAATACTTTTCGCAACAGGGGATCTTTTGGATTGAGACCCTGTTCCGCCAGGCGTTTTCCTTCAAACCATTCTTCACCAAATTCCCAAACAGCATTGCTAAAACGATTGATGCTGTCTACCGAAAGTCCCATCGCTTTTCCCACGTCCCTCAGGGCCCCTTTCTGTCGTTCCTGGGTTACCGTGGCAACAATGGCTGCCCGGTCGCGGCCATATTTTTCAAATACATACTGCATCACTTCCTCCCGCCGCTCATGTTCGAAATCCACATCTATATCGGGTGGCTCATTCCTGGCGGAGGAAATAAAACGTTCAAACAGCAGATCGAATTTGTTGGGGTTTACAGAAGTGATACCGAGGCAATAGCAAACCGTGGAATTGGCGGCGGATCCCCGGCCCTGGCACAATATGCCTCTTGACCTGGCAAATCGTACAAGATCATATACAGTTAGAAAATAAGACGCATAGTTCATTTTTTCGATAAATACCAGTTCATGGTTAATGGCTGTAACAGTTTTTTCAGGCAAGGGATCGCCAAATTCACGGTAGGCTCCTTCCCAGGTTAATATGGTCAGCTCTTCCTGTGGCGTCCTGCCTTCTCCGGTTAGTTCACAGGGATATTCATACCTGAGTTCGTCGAGAGAAAACCGGCAGGCTTCTGCAATTTCCCCAGTGCGCCGGAGCGCATCAGGGTAATGCCTGAAAAGCCGCTCCATTTCGTCCAATGATTTGAGATGTCTTTCTGCATTTTGATACAGGCGAAAACCCGCGGTATGAATGCTGCATTTTTCACGGATACAGGTGAGCACATCCTGTAGCTGGCGCCGGGCGGGAGTATGATAATGCACGTCATTTGTAGCCAGCATGGGCACTCCCAGCCTTTTCGATAATTGGGAGAGACGATATATATATTTCTCATCGTCTCCCAGGTAACGACGCGATGCAGCCAGGTAGAGATTCACCCCCAGTGCATCCTTGTAAGATTTCAATGCTTCCTTAAAAACCGGATCCAGGTCAAATAAATTATCCAGGTGGGGAGGGGGCAACGCGATAAATAGTGTGTCCCTGGCATGCTCCCATACATCTTTTTTATACAAATGACAGCTTCCCTTTTCCGTACGCAGGTTTCCCCTGGTGATCAACGCAGAGATTTGTCCATACGCTTCCTTGCTGGTAGGATAGGCGAGCAGACCGGGTCCGTCCAATAAATCCAGCCAACACCCTGTCAGGAAGCGGATCCCCTTCTTCCTGGCGGCCACATGCGCCCGTACTACACCCGCAAAACTGTTGCGGTCGGTAATACCTATGGCATGATAACCATATTCCGCCGCCTGTTCCACGAGTTCTTCCGGATGCGAAGCCCCCTGCAAAAAGCTGAAATTTGTTGTTACCTGCAGTTCTGTATAATTCATGTTATGCAGCATTTTTATGCAAAAAATCCATGGATAAACCATATATTTCTGTTGCTCCCGGCATAGTGCCCGGATCTGAACAACCAGAAACGAAAGCCATCCTGGTCCTCAACCATGAAATAATCGCGGTGGGGCCCTTCATCCAGCCACCAGGGTCTTTCGATCCGTTCCGGCCCATTCGATTTTTTTACACTATGCAATGTTCCCCGGTACCGGAAAAACATCGGCGGGTAATCCGGCAAGGGGGAAGTGACTTCAATCGGTTCCGGTTTGGGTAAGACCCGCAGGGGTCTCGGTTTATCGTTCTTCCAGTTGACAGATACCTGTTCCTGAAGGCTGGGTGCAGGTTGAAAAGACCGTTCGGGCCAATAATGTTCTGCGGGCAGGTAACGTTGAATAAAGGAAGTGCCAAATTTGCCTGCTACTCTGTCAAGTAGTTCAGAAAGTTGTGTGTTTTCTGGTCCGCAAACCCCTTTCCAGATTTCTTCCTGTACCGGGGAAACATCCTCCACTTTCTGTGCTTCCAGTATAAAGAGATCAATGCCCAGGGCCGGCTCAATCGAAGACAGCTTTAATTCAAAAAGTTTAAAAAGATGATGAGCATGATGGGTGGCCCGGTTGGTCCCGATGCAGATGCTTTCCGTTTTTCCATCTATGCGATAACAGGAAAAGCGTGCCTGGCGGAGTCCTTTGCCATCCTGTTGCAGGCGTGTGCATAAAAGTTGCAGCAATTGCTGCAATGCTATTTCGATTCCCGTAATAGTTGCAATAGGTTCAAGTGCGGGTAACCGTTCCTGGTAGATCGTTGGGGGTTGTACAGGCAGGATCGGTTCTTCCTGATAACCCAGGGCCTGTTGCAAACGTTGAACCAGCGACGGACCAAAACGCCTGCGCAATACCATGGAAGGCATGCCGATGAAGGAGCCTGCCTGGCGAAGACCGAGTTTATACAGACGTTCGAGTATTTCCGGTTCCAGGCGAAGTGCATCCGGAGGCATGGTTAAAAGGGCTTCCCTTTGCCTGCCGCTCTCTACAACCTGTTGTCCCTGCCCAAACCGGGCCACGGCCCAGGCGGTACCTACCGTGTCGGCCATGCCGGCTTCGATTGCATACCCCCAAGATTTAAATCGGTTGCATATCTCCGTTATATAAGGTTTTTCGCCACCCCACAGATGCGGACAGCCGCTCACGTCGAGCAGGAGGCCATCAGGCGGATCCAGGGTCACGGAAGGACTGTAGCGGATGCATTGAACAGCGAAGGCCCGGAGCAGTTTGTCAGATAGCTGGGGGATATCATCAAATACCTGCAGACCAGGCAGCATGGCCCGGGCATCGGCCACGGCAATTCCCGGGTGAATGCCCTCAGCCCGCGCCGATGGACTTGCCGCAGTGATGATCATTTTTCCATGCTCAGGCAATGCCAGTGCAAAAGGCAGGCATTGCAGCGAGGGTTGCCGACGCGTGAACCAATCTGTCCGGAGATGACAGAGCCATATGCTGACAAAACGCCCGGGCATATCATCCGGTTTTTCTTTTTACTATTGCGGGTATCGCAAATGGTTGGGGCGAAACAGGCACCAGGCCGGCAGGCGACCACTCCATCTCCCATGCTCCGGGCCTGCCATTCCTGATCTTGAGCAATTCTATTTTCCATCTTGGAAACCCGATGCCCGGGAGTTCATTATTCGGATCACTTGACAAAGGAGTGATTTTCCACCTGGATAAACAGGCATTGGTTTGGCGACCGGAGGGATTCTGACGAATGATAAACCCGGTCACCCCGCTTTTTTCAACAGCCAGTTGTAACCTCCTGGATGCTGTGAAACTGATACCAGGCAATTCAGCCACTACGGCGGCAATGCCTTCACAGGCCAGCGCTTCTTCCATCACCCATAAAATATCAGCCTCTTTTTGGAGGTGGATAAAAATGATTTTGTCTGGCTGTATACCATACTGTACCAGGGCAGGAGGGAACAATGTGCGTGATGGACTGATCCATATGGAGGCACTTCCTCTTTGCATAAAAGCAGCCACAAGAAATGCAATAAAGCCACTCGTGGCTGAGCTGCAGTAGGGGTCGATGCTTAAAAATTCATGAATCGCTCCCGAGGGGAAACGGGCTTCGGGGAAGGCCGTGGTGATCGGCCCCAGTTCAATTTTGGGAACACGATAATCGGTGGATGGCTTATAACCCTGCAAGGGGAGGATCTCCTTTTGCAATTGTGCAAGAATATCGTTTCTGTTCACAGTCATGAGTGAGGGTTGAAAGCTTGTTGGGTCAATGGCGGAGATAATTTCTTAGCAATATTACTAAATATTTTAGCAAATGATATTATTTTTATGTCTTTTGGCGTAAAACAACGGTTCTTATTTGTAAATCAATTTTTTAGAATGGAATAGCCGGGACGGCCATCGTCCTTATGGCATCGTTGATTTCTATGTACAGCGGGTTTACATTCCAGCAGTGACCTTACTCGAAAATCGGTCGCCCATGCCTGTTATGCTAATTTCTAAGAGTATCCACTTATTTAAAAACCGGGATCAAAGAAATATATTGCCATTTTATTGTCTACGCGTTACATGAATACCCCGGGCTCTGTTATCCAAATCGGCTTCAATAAATGGCTGCTTTTTGGCAAGACTCTTATTTTATGCCTCTTTCTGGCCATTACAGGGACCTTTATTTTTATTCATCCGCTGGTTCAGTTTGAGACCATTCTTCTGAGCCTTGCCCTGCTCTTTATTTGCTTTCTTTTTTTACTGATCATCATTGCCATCGAACTGGTGTTTTTTCCAAAGGGGGTGAGAATTGATCACGAGGACCATTCCCTCAA
>DATJYH010000324.1:0-8901 GCA_035499675.1 Puia sp. | reverse complement strand
ATGGCAAGCAAAATTTCGGAAGGGGTAGAAATTAACGTTGAAACATTCTACCAACCCGATTACAGCAATCCGGTTTCCGGAGAATACATGTTTGCCTACCGGATTACTCTCGAAAACCACAACAATTTTCCCATCAAATTACACCGTCGCCACTGGCACATTTTTGACAGTAATGGCAGTTACCGTGAGGTGGAGGGAGAAGGCGTGGTGGGTGTTCAGCCCACACTGCAACCTGGGGAACGCTATCAATACGTAAGCGGTTGCAACCTAAGGACGGAAATGGGCAAGATGCATGGTACCTATTCCATGGAAAACCTGAACAACAAGAAAGTTTTTGACGTGAACATACCCGTTTTCGAGATGATTGTTCCCTTCAAAATGAGCTGATGCTTCCAGCCTGTTACAGCTCGGATTTTTTTAATCCTGTTTTATAGAGTGTCCAACCCATCAGCGCGAAAAAGGCCAGACCCAGCAGGTAGTAACCAGTCTGCCCCAGGTTGTTTTGCAGCGTGTTCTCCAGGCTGATTGTTTTCAACCATGCAGTTACTTTATCGGGGATGTTCAGAAACGCGAAGATGACACCCATCAGTGCACCCCCCGCCACCAGGCCCGTGGCGAACAGGTTTCCTCTTTCCAGGTCTTCTTCGCCTTCCCTGGCAGCGTCGCCCCTGCGTTTTTTGACACTGTCAACAAATCCGCGGATGGCACCACCGATAAAAATGGGAAGGGTGGTAGAGAGCGGCAGATACACCCCAATGGCAAAACTCAGGGCCTTGACGCCACAAAGTTCTACCACAATTGCGAGGAAGGCTCCTGCAAGTACAAAATTCCAATCAAGGTTTTTGGAGAGGATGCCCTTGATCAGCGTGGCCATCAGCGTGGCCTGTGGCGCGTTGTACTGGCTGCCAATAGCATGGTGGATACCCCTTGCGGTGAGATCGGCATTGGGTATGTCCAGTGTCTTTACGGTAAATCCAATAGCGATCGACGATACAATGACGCCGATAAACAAGGCCAACTGCTGGTACCTGGGAGTGGCACCTGTCAGGTAACCCGTTTTCAGGTCCTGTGAAGTGGCACCCGCATTGGCTGCAGCGATGCAAACCATGCCTCCCACCACCAATGCCATGGGTTCATATACTTTGCCGCTCCATCCCACTGCAATAAAAATTAAGCAGGTACTCATCACCGTGGCGATGGTCATGCCGGAAATGGGATTGTTGGAGGACCCGATAAGACCTACGATCCTCGAAGACACGGTTACAAAGAAAGCTCCGAACACTACGATGAGGATCCCGATCAGCAACCGGTCGAAAAAGCTGTTGCCGGGAATAAATGTCAGCAGGGAAATCATCAGCACCAGTGCAAGGCTTCCAAACAGCACCACTTTGATGCTGAGATCACGCTCGGTACGCAGGCGTTCATTGCGTCCCTTCTCTTTTACGGCACTGATGCTCTCTTTGAAAGAGGATATGATGGTGGGTATTGTTTTAATGAGCGTCATAAATCCCCCCATGGCCACGGCGCCCGCCCCGATCTGCCGAACATAAGCCCGGTAAATCGCCGAAGCGGGGTCGGCGAAGGTTTTACTCACGGGATCCCAGCCACCATAGCCACCCGCATGGTTTACGTCGGCGAGAAACCCCAGTTTCACCTGTTGTAGCGCCACGCTTAACGGGTCAATCAGGGAAGCCAGCAAGGGCTGCAATACCAGCCAGCTCAACACACTACCGGCTACCAGTACCCCCGCAATGCGGGGCCCGATGATATAACCCACACCCATATACTCCGGTGTGATATCAGCTGATACCTGCGCCGCAGGAAATATTTTTTTCAGCCCGGCATAGTTGGAGCTGTCAAACAACGGTGTTTCCGCAATGACCCTGAACATGCGTTGCAGCAGCGCATACACGAACGCAAAACCCAGGCCCTGGAAGGCGGTCCTGGCAAATTCTCCGCCCTTTTCACCGGCCTTCAATACAGAAGCACAAGCCGTGCCTTCAGGATACGGGAGCGTTTCATGTTCTTTCACGATCAGAGAACGGCGAAGGGGAATCATCATCAGCGTACCCAGCATCCCGCCAAAAATGGCGAGGATAAAAATCACCATGTAATCAAAATAGTTTGCGGCCGAGGCAGTAGACAAAAATAAAAAACCGGGGAGGGTAAACACCACACCCGCCGCAATGCTTTCACCCGCAGAACCTGTGGTTTGAATGATGTTGTTTTCGAGAACGGTTGTTTTGAAGAGTTTCCTGCCTAGTGTAATGGCCAATACTGCGATGGGGATGGAGGCGGAGACGGTAAGGCCGGCCTTTAGTGCGAGATATACAGTGGCCGCGCCAAACAGGATACCAAAAAAACTTCCCATGATGAGCGCCTTGGCGGTAAATTCTTTCATCTGAGTTTCCGGTGCCACGAATGGCTGGAATTTTTTTTCAGACATGGTGCAGGGTTGGTTGAACAGGTAAGGTAGGAAAAAATAGATATCGGTAAATGTAAGGTTGATTTTTCTTTTATCTTTAGTGCTCGTAGCAGCCGGAATGTGCATCACTGGTTAAGGCGCAGCTGCCGGAACAAAACCTCTTCCTACAAACCGTTCTTACAAGCGGGGCCCGGATACCTGCTGCATACGGTATCATTTCACGCATGGTTCTTATTGTTTTCAAAAAAACTGTATGACAGAAACACAACAACAGGTAAAAACTTCACTGCCCAGGTCGATCCCCTTTATCATCGGCAATGAAGCGGCAGAACGATTCAGCTTTTACGGCATTCGATCCATTCTCAGCACCTTCCTGGTGGCCCAGTTTTTTAATCCCTTGCACAACCCGGCGCTGCAGACCGTTGCGGAAGCAAGATCGAACGAGCAGGTGCACCTGTTTGTAACCCTTGCTTATTTTATGCCGCTGATCGGCGGGATCGCGGCGGATTGGTTCTTTGGAAAATACTGGGTCATCCTGGTGGTCTCCATCGTGTACGCGCTGGGAAACCTGATCCTGGCGTTGTCGACGCAGCACCTTGAATTTTTTGTCCTGGGTCTTTCAGTCATAGCAGTAGCAGCAGGAGGTATCAAATCCTGTGTGTCGGCCAATGTGGGTGACCAGTTCGACAAATCCAACCAGCACCTGTTGTCCAAGGTGTACGGCTGGTTTTATTTCACCATTAATTCCGGATCAATCCTCGCAACCATCATCATCCCGATCGTATATAATAAATACGGACCCAGGATTGCTTTCGGGTTACCGGGTATTTTGATGTGCCTGGCCACCCTGATCTTTTGGTTGGGAAGAAAGAAATATGTGCGGGTGCCGCCAACAGGGATAAAAAAAGAAAATTTTGCGGGTATCACTTTTTATGCGCTGACAAAATTGTTCAGCAGAAAAAAAGGCCAATCCGTATGGCAGGCCGTGAAAGAAAAATATTCGCCATCGGCCATCGATGGCGTCCAGGCGGTTTACCGCATTTTGCTGGTGTTTGCTTTCACGCCAATTTTTTGGGCTATGTGGGACCAAAATCTTTCTGAATGGGTATTGCAGGCCACCAAACTCGACCGGCATATTTTTGGTTATGAGTTGTTGCCGGAACAGGTGCAGACCTTTAACCCGCTTTTCCTGGTCAGTATGATCCCGGTTTTTACGTATGCGATCTACCCGTTTTTTGAAAAGATCGGGCTGAAGCCCACGCCGTTGAGGAAGATCGGTGCGGGATTGATATTGACAGGCTTTTGTTTTGTCATCATTGCCATGGTACAGGGAGCAATAGACAAGGGACAGCATCCAAGCGTGTGGTGGCAGATCCTGGCCTATTTTATCCTGTCGGGTGCCGAAATACTGGTTTCCATCACCTGCCTGGAGTATGCATATACGCAGTCACCCCCATCCATGAAGAGCACCATGAGCGCACTGTACCTGCTCACCATTTCCCTGGGCAATTATTTTACAAGCCTGGTCAATAAGAGTATCGCGGAAAGGGGCTTTTTTTCAAAATTTGTCGGCGCTGACTATTTCTGGTTGTTTATCGGGATACTTACCGGTTTCATCGTCGTATATCTTTTTGTGGCGAAACGGTTACCCGAAAAAAGTTATGTATAGCCCGGCCAGTCAGGATTACGGGGCGATGCGTGATTGTGCCGGCCTTCCGCTGGTGTAAATTATTTTCATGGTTTGATATCGAACATCGAATTTAGGACCCGAATATATAGTTATGAATATTTTGTTATTAGGCGCTGGCGGTAGAGAACACGCGTTTGCGTGGAAAATGCGTAAAAGCAGGCTTTGTACAAATCTTTTTATTGCACCCGGGAATGCCGGCACCCTTCTGTGCGGGACCAACGTGGAGATTGCGACGACGGACTTTGAAGCGATAAAAAAATGCTGCCTCCGGGAAAAGATCGACCTGGTGGTGGCGGGTCCGGAAGAGCCCCTGGTAAAGGGGATCGTTGATTTTTTTGCAAAGGACAGGGAGCTCAGGGAAATCCTGATCATCGGTCCGTCGGCAAAAGGCGCACAGTTGGAAGGCAGCAAGGCGTTCTCCAAAAAATTTATGCAGCGGTATGGTATTCCCACTGCTTCGTACCGTGAGTTCGACCTCGACAATTATACCGAGGGCGTGGCTTACCTGGAGCAGCATCAACTGCCGATTGTACTGAAAGCCGACGGGTTGGCTGCCGGGAAAGGCGTGGTCATCTGTAACAGCCACGTGGAGGCCATGGCGGAATACGAGCTCATGCTTCAGCACAATAAGTTTGGAGAGGCAGGAAGAAAGATCGTGGTGGAAGAATTCCTGAACGGCATTGAGTTGTCTGTCTTTGTGCTGACCGACGGAAAAAACTATGTGCTGCTTCCCGAAGCGAAAGACTACAAACGCGTGGGCGAGGGCGACAAAGGACCCAATACCGGCGGAATGGGTGCGGTAAGCCCTGTGCCTTTTGCCGATGAGGTGTTTATGAGAAAGGTCAATGAAAAGATCATCGGGCCCACAATTGACGGATTGCAGAAGGAGGGGATCGACTACCGGGGCTTTATTTTTGTTGGATTGATAAAGGTGGGAGATGAGCCCTATGTCATTGAATACAATTGCCGGATGGGAGATCCTGAAACAGAAGTTGTGTTGCCCCGGTTGAAAAATGACCTGGTGGAATTGTTTGTTGCCACGGCCACCCAAAAGCTGGATGCTGTCCGCATCGAAACAGAGGGTCGGGCCACGGGTACCATCGTAGCGGTAAGCGGGGGCTATCCCGGCAGCTATGAAAAGGGTTTTGAGATATGGGGATTGAATAAAAAGCTGGGCGATGACAGCATTGTATTCCACGCCGGCACTAAAAAAGAAGGCGACAAAGTGCTCTCCAACGGAGGCCGGGTTTTTTGTGTTACTTCGATGGCCGACACGGTTGGGGAGGCAGTAGAAAAATCGAGGGAGGTGCTGGGCGAGATCGATTTTGAAGGAATGTACTACCGGAAGGACATCGGATACGAATTTACCTAGCCGCAGAAAAATCTCTTTCTTTGCATCTTCCCACTCCCGCAGGCCGGGACCCAATCAACCTTTATGGCTGACGACATGCACTATAGCGACTATTTGCAGCTTGACAAAATTCTGGACGCCCAGCATCCGGAAAGCGAGAAACGGCACCAACCTGCACACGATGAAATGTTATTCATCATTATTCACCAGTCGTACGAGTTATGGTTTAAACAATTGCTCTATGAAACCGGCTCGGTGATCGGCATTATGCAAAAGCCATCGCTGAATGATAATTCGCCGGAATTGCAAACGGTCGTTCATCGCCTGTCGCGCGTGGTCAGCATCCTGGAGGTGCTGGTTCAGCAGATCGATGTCATGGAAACGATGACGCCCATGGATTTCCTGGATTTCAGGGACATGTTACGTCCGGCTTCGGGTTTTCAGAGCTGGCAGTTCAAGGTGCTGGAAGCCAGGCTGGGGCTTACCTACGAACAGCGTTACGGACAGGATTACTATATTTCGCAGCTGCGGCCTGAGCATATTGCACTCATCAAAAAAGCTGAACAGGAAAAATCACTGCTGGAACTGCTCAACCAGTGGCTGGAACGTATGCCCTTTTTTGAAGAGACTGAAAACTGGAAAACCTTCTCCTCTTCGTTCACGGCTGTATCATCGACCCAAAACGGGCCAGGGCAGCATGTTTTTTGGCTGGAATACAGGACCCGTTACCGGGAAAGCCTGGCAAAGGCCGAAGCTACCAACCTGGAACTTTTTGATGCTTTTTTTGATCTGTTGCCGGCAGGAAACGCTCCTGTCCCGGCCATGCCCCCCCGCTCTCTCTCACCCAGGGCTTGCCGCGCCGCTTTATTCATTATGTTGTACCGGGGGTATCCCATCCTGCAACTGCCTTTCCAACTCCTCACCCGGCTGCTTGAAATTGACGAACAGATGAGCACCTGGCGATACAGGCATATGAATATGGTGCAACGGACCATCGGCACAAGGATCGGAACGGGTGGAAGCAGCGGCGGCGATTACCTGAAGGCTGCCTTAGACAAGCACTATATTTATAAAGATATTTCACGGCTGACCAGTTTCCTGATAGAGCGGAAAAGACTTCCGGAACTGGGGAGGGAAATGGAGAAAAGACTGGGATTTGTTCACTGAAGAAATCTGCCGTGTAGAGGCAGCGGGAAACATCTGTACAACCCGGAATCGGAGTTGCCGGAACTTCAGAAGAAATAAAATTGAATCGCACGAAAATAACAGCTCAAAAAAGACGTTCACTGGTAGAATTACCGAAGAGATATTTTCCACAAGCATGTTGAAACGCTTGCCCACAAACGCAAGCAGCTTACCGCGTTGTGAAAAAATACCCGTATTTCAAAGGTTTCACTTTGTTAATTCGGATTATTTGCATGAATTTTGCAGGCGTTCAGCCTGAATTTAAATCTGACCTTTTAAAATGGGATTATTCAATTTCCTGACACAAGAGATCGCCATGGATCTGGGTACGGCCAATACCCTCATTATACATAACGATGAAATAGTTGTGAACGAGCCGAGTATTGTAGCCCTGGACCGGAACAATCCCAAGATTGTCCTCGCCGTTGGCAAACGTGCACTGATGATGCACGAAAAAACACATGAAAGCATACGTACGGTAAGACCACTGAAAGACGGTGTGATCGCCGATTTCAACGCTGCCGAGCTTATGATCAGGGAGATGATCAAGATGATCTATCCCAAAAAACCGCTGTTTCCCCCGAGTTGGCGCATGATGATCTGTATTCCCTCCAGCATCACGGAAGTGGAAAAAAGGGCTGTGCGCGACAGTGCTGAGCAGGCGGGCGCCAAGGAAGTATACCTGATCCATGAACCCATGGCTGCAGCCCTGGGTATTGGCATTGATGTGGAAGAGCCCGTGGGGAACATGATCATTGACATCGGAGGCGGGACCACCGGTATTACCGTGATTGCCCTGGCCGGTATCGTGTGTGATCAGTCGATTCGTATTGCCGGCGACGAATTTACTGCAGATATCATGGAAGCATTGCGTCGCTATCATAGCCTGCTGATCGGGGAAAGAACGGCAGAGCAGATCAAGATTCAGATTGGTGCCGCACTGAAAGATCTCGACAATCCTCCTGATGACATCCCGGTAAATGGTCGCGACCTGGTTACCGGGATACCCAAACAAATTATGGTGAGTTACCAGGAAATTGCAGAGGCGCTCGATAAAAGTATTTTCAAAATTGAAGAGGCCATCCTGAAGGCATTGGAAACTACGCCCCCCGAACTGGCCGGGGATATTTATCGCCGCGGGCTATACCTGACCGGCGGAGGTGCCCTGTTGAGAGGGTTGGATAAAAGACTTAGCCAGAAAATCAAGTTGCCGGTGCATATCGCAGACGATCCCCTGAAAAGCGTGGTTCGCGGAACAGGAATATCCCTTAAAAATTATGACAGGTATCCGTTTGTAATGCGCTAAGTTATTTTCGGATTCCCCCGCAGCGATGGGGCAGCCGGCACACGGACACCGCAACTTAAATCATTCTATAAGTGCGTAATGTTTTTCTCTTCATCAGAAGGTACTCCACGTTCATCTTTTTCCTGGTGTTGCAGATAATCGCCCTTTCCTTTCTTTTCCGGTACAACAAATTTCACGAAGCGGCCTTCATGAACGTAGCCACTGAAGTCACAGGAAGACTGGATCGCCGCTATAACAATGTGGAATATTATTTCAATCTTAAACAAACCAATGATTCACTGGTACGGGAGAACCTATGGCTGCACCAGCATGCCAGGGAGAACTATGAGGGACCGGATTCGCTGAAGAAATCCGTGGTCGATACCATCCTGGTGGATTCCATGAGGCGGATACAGAAATATATTTTCCTGGATGCCAAGGTGGTGAACAGCTCGGTGATGTCGCAGACCAATTTTATAACGGTCCATCGCGGATCCGCACAGCAAGTGCGACCCAATATGGGTGTGGTCAGTCCGCAGGGTATTGTGGGCACCATAGTCAATGTGAGTGAAAACTATGCCACGGTCATGAGCCTCCTCCATCGCCAGTATAAGGTGGTAGCAAAACTGAAGAAGGGGGGTGAACGGGGTACTATTGAATGGGATGGCTCAAGCCCCTATTTTGTAACGCTGAAGGATATCCCCAAAAGTGCCAATGTAAAACAGGGGGATTCGGTAGTAACGAGCCCAACCTCCTCTCTTTTCCCGGGGAATATAATGGTAGGTACCGTGCAGGAGATCGGGGACGATAAAAGCAGCAATTTTTATACCCTCAAAGTCAGGCCGGCTACCAATTTCTTTAACCTGGAATTCGTTTACATTATTGAAAACACGCAATACGAAGAACAAAAGAGGCTGGAAGATTCTACCCGTAAAAAATTCCAATGAGTGAACTGCTGAAAAATA
>DATJYH010000323.1:0-3684 GCA_035499675.1 Puia sp. | reverse complement strand
CCAGTGAACTGCTAAAAACCCCGGGTATCCAGGATATCAGCTACAGCAGCTTTCCTCCATCCGGCGGAGGTGGCTGGTTTACCGACCTGCGTACCCATCCTGGCAGTAAGGAACCGGATATGATCGTCAACATGAAGCCTGCGGACACCAGCTATTTTCGTGTGTATGCAATGCCCATCGTTGCCGGCCGGGTATACTACGCATCGGATACCATTCGGGAATTCGTGGTCAATGAGGCGGTGGTCAGAAACCTGGGCCTCACGGATCCGAAACAAGCCATTGGCAAGCGCATAGAGGTAAATGGTAGAATATGCCCCATTGTGGGGGTAGTAAAAGACTATCATGTCAATTCCCTCCGGGACCCCATCCAGGCAGTGGTCATGACCACGATGAAGCGTCAGTATGGAATGGTGAACATCAAAATCGATATGAAACAGGCAAAATCTGTAATAACGGCCATGGAAAAAATCTGGAACCGGGATTATCCCGATTTCATGTTTGAATACCATTTCCTCGACCAATCCATTGCGGATTATTATAAACAGGAAAACCAGCTTTCGCAATTATACCAGCTGTTTTCCGGCATCGCCATCTTTATTTCCTGTCTCGGCCTGTATGGATTGATTTCTTTTATGGCGGTTCAGCGCAAAAAAGAGATCGGTATCCGCAAAGTGCTGGGAGCCCCTGTGCGCGATATCATGATCATGCTGTCCAGGGAATTCACCATGCTGATCATCCTTGCCTTTTTGATCGCTTCTCCGCTGGCCTGGTATTTTATGCATCAATGGCTGCAGCACTATACCTATCGTATAAATATGGGGGTCTGGTTCTTTGCGGCTACCATCCTGGGTTGCATCTGTATCGCCTGGATCACGGTTGGATATACGGCCATCAGGGCCGCGGTAGCAAACCCGGTGGAATCATTAAGAACGGAGTGACATGAATTGGCAAATTTGCAGATGTGCAGATGTGCAATTTCTTTAGGTGTAACAGTGTGCATTAACCGCAAACGTAAAATCCCGGCGAGTTACCGGTTCAATGCATCGGCAGATTTGCACATTTGCAGATTTTATATTCCTTTTTTCAAATTTTTAACCGATAGCGTTATCCTGTCATCAATTAAATCCGGCCTTATGATGCTCCCGTCTTTTGCGATGGGGTAAAAGATCCAGTCTTTTTGCGTTTTGTCGCCAAGTCTTATTTGGTAACGGCAAATGAACAAAATCCCGAGCCCATGGGTGGAGTCCGCCTGTCTGATATGTTGCTCCAATTGGGTGATTTGTTTGGTCATGTAATCGAGTTCCCCCTTGTAATAATCCAGGCTGTCTTGTCTATTCTCCCGCGATGCGTTGTTGTACTGCGCCTGCACTCTTCTGTATTCAAATACGTACATCGAGTCGTCGAAGGCCATTCCGGTTTTGATAAACAGGGTATCCGCCTTGACCAGCAAAAAAGAGTCCAGTATCACGCTGGAGTCGGCCTTTTCCAGCCGGGTCAGGAAGCTTAATTTGAGCTGCTGTTCAAAATTGTTTTCCTTTTTTGCTTTGCAGGCAATAAATATCGCAATGCTCAAAAGAAGAATAATTGACTTCATATATGTTTTAATATTGTCCATCTGAAAAACCCGGGATGACCGGCTCCAA
This sequence comes from Puia sp., assembly GCA_035499675.1. Lineage (GTDB taxonomy): Bacteria > Bacteroidota > Bacteroidia > Chitinophagales > Chitinophagaceae > Puia. The sequence goes on along the minus strand of DATJYH010000323.1, from coordinate 2,041 downwards.
TGTCATCATGCATTTCCACCATCGTGCAAAAAAATACCAGCCTCCATTCGTAAATGCCGCCGCACGCAAGGCATTGCAAATTAGCAGATCTGCACATTAGCCCGGTCTTTTTTTCACAGGAGATATCGACTTGACAATCGTCATTCCATGTTGAATCTGGATCTTATCTTTTACTTTAGCCATTGAATTAGCATAGGCTTCCTTCAGGAGTTTTTTGATGTAGGTCTTTGGTAAATCGCCCTGCTCCTTTATAATGATGTAACGGTACTGGTTCCCCTTTCCCAATAATTTTTTTTCCGGGTCGGCAATTTGTGTACCCCAGTAAAAACCAAGATGTATATAACGCGGCATTACCGCAATGGAACAGAAGGTATGGGGAAGGCGGTCGGTTGGAGACCATCCAAAGGCCACAGCGTTGTAGTTGTCGTAGATGAGTTCGTTACAACGGGGATAGAGGTCCCAGATATATTCCCGGAGCCAGAGGGTCAGTTCCTGCACTTCCTTTGAATAGGGTCGCAGAAATTTTTTTAGATCCCTGGTGTCTTCCTTGCTCATGTTGAACCTTCAGGATTTGTTCGGGGTAAACGGAGGAAGCAATGATTGTCCGGACAGGATACTGAAAGCGGTTTCTCAAAGATAAATATTCTCCTATCAACCATCGGTATCTCGGCTAACTTTACTAAATTATACGCAAACAAGCCGCATGGAATCACCGGATAAACTAAACCGTATTGTAGAGGCCAGGATGAAGCTCAAGTCCCGTTTTGAAGAAAAGATGCGGGCAACTCCTTCGGTGGCAGACGGTAAGCCGATGGGTAAGGGCAATCCAAACCGCCATGGAATGCCGGTAATACCTGTGGGGCAGACCGTCACGGTGAAGTGGCCCGTGCTGGACCTGGGATCCGTACCGGAGATTCCCGCTGCCGAATGGAACCTGATGGCAGATGGTGCCGTGGAACATCCCGTGCTGCTGACCTGGGAAGATTTTATGGACCTGCCACAGGCGGAGGATGTGTCCGATTTTCATTGCGTCACCACCTGGTCAAAATTGAATATGTCGTGGAAGGGCGTGCGTTTTATGGACCTTGCTGCCCTGGTGCAACCACTGGAAACCGCTACACATATTATGTGTTATGGATACGATGGGTACAGCACAAACCTTTCCCTGGAAGAAGCATTGAAACCGGATGTGCTGCTGGTGCATACCTACGAAGGCAAGCCGCTTCCCACGGAACATGGAGGGCCCGTAAGGATGATCACCCCGCAACTGTATGCATGGAAGGGTTCCAAATGGATCAACCGGATAGAATTCATGGAAGAAAACAGGCTGGGATTTTGGGAGCAGCGCGGGTATTCCAGCACGGCCTATCCCTGGAGAAACGATCGCTATAGCTGAAGCATTTCCATGGATCGCCCCGCTAAAAAACGGAGTTCCCATATCGCGAAGATCAGTTTAACTAATATGAACCTGCGGGCATCCATCCCCGGGATTATACCCGGGAGCGAGGGAGGAAAACGCAACCGCATCCCGAATCTCAGAAAAAAAATAACCCCCATGGAAAAACAACAGCTGTCGACACCGGAGATATTACAGCGCATGCTGGAAAAAGACCATTTCAGCAGGTGGCTGGGTCTGCAGATCGATGAATACGGCCCCGGCTATTGCCGCTTGCATTTCCGGGTAACCGAAACCATGCTCAATGGTTTTTCCATCCTGCACGGTGGCGCATTATTTGCAGCTTCCGATTCTGCCCTTGCCTTTGCCTGTAATTCACATGGCATCATCACCGTGGCCCTGGATTGCTCCATCAGTTTTACCCGCTCCACACAGGCCGGAGAGCTCCTGACCGTGGAAGCAAAAGAAGTGCACCTGGGGAATAAGATCGGTATCTACGACATACGTACCACCAATGAAAAAGGCGAACTCGTGGCCTTGTTTAAGGGCACGGCCTACAGGACTTCCAAAAAAATGGATCCTACTGATTAAGGAGCTGAGCTGCTCTTTTTTTTATAATCCCCCCGCTTCCATGCCTCAATAAAT
>DATJYH010000322.1:0-10326 GCA_035499675.1 Puia sp. | reverse complement strand
TTTTGGGTGGCCTGATCGCGCTGCTCACACCCTGCGTATTTCCCATGATACCGCTTACCGTTTCCTTTTTTACAAAACGCTCGGGTGATGGACAAAGGGGGAAATTCCAGGCACTCCTGTATGGGTTCTTTATTTTCATGATCTATGTGCTGTTGAGCCTGCCCTTTTATTTCCTTGATTCACTCAACCCCGAAATATTAAACAACATCTCCACCAACGTGTGGCTGAACGTTATTTTCTTTATCGTCTTCATCGTATTCGCATTGTCATTTTTCGGGCTCTTCGAAATCACATTGCCGAGCGGTATATCCAATTCCATTGGGGCGAGATCAGGAGTAGGCAGCCTGGCCGGTATTTTTTTTATGGCGCTTACGCTTGCCCTGGTGTCTTTTTCCTGCACGGGCCCCATCCTGGGATCGTTGCTGGCCGGATCGTTAAGTTCCAATGCCGGCGCCATTCAGCTGACTTCGGGCATGGCGGGTTTTGGATTTGCACTCGCATTGCCATTCGCACTCTTCGCACTGTTTCCCGGCTGGCTGAACACGCTTCCCAGGTCGGGCGGCTGGCTGAACTCCGTAAAAATTGTATTGGGATTCCTGGAGCTGGCGCTGGCCGTCAAGTTTTTGTCCAATGCAGACCTGGTAGAACATTGGGGCCTGCTAAAAAGAGAAGTGTTCCTGGGCATATGGATCGTGACCGGCTTCCTGCTCGTGCTCTATCTTTTTGGCATCCTCAAATTCAGGCATGATCCTCCTCCAAAAAAACTCGGCGCCTTCAGGGTCATTGTGGCGCTGCTGTGCTTGTCCTTTACCCTCTACCTCGTGCCGGGCGTATTCAAAACAAAACACGCGAACCTGTCCCTGATCAGCGGGTTTCCACCCCCGCTTTCTTACAGTTTGTATGGAGCTGAATTGATCAGGCTTTGTGGGGTAGAATCCAACCTGCGCAATGATTATCAAAAGGCATTGCAGCTGGCCAGGGAGCAACACAAACCCGTGCTGATTGATTTTACAGGATGGGCCTGTGTAAACTGCCGCAAGATGGAAGAAAACGTTTGGACCGATCCTGCTGTGAAAAAATTGATTGAAGAGAATTTTATTTTGGTATCTCTTTATGTCGATGATCGCAAATCGCTGCCCGAGGACCAGCAGTTCATTTTTGTTACCCACGATGGGAACAGGAAGGCGATCAAGACAGTCGGGGATGAGTTTGCCACGCTGCAGTCGGAGAATTTTGTCAATGCCTCGCAGCCCTTATATGTCATCCTCAGCCCGGACGAAAAACTAATGACCTACCCGGTAGGCTACACCCCCAATCCCGCAGAATACGCAGCCTGGCTGCGTTGTGGCCTGGATGCCTTTGGGAAGCAAAAGCCCTGATCTTCGTTTCCGTTTATCTTTGCCTGTCAACCATTCAACATAAATTGTCCCCCGGCATGATGGCTGTTGCCATGGATTTAATACTTTAGTAAGACGACCCGCTTTATATCCTATCCTCAAAAAATCATCCTCTGCTATTACAGGCAGATTTATTCCTGCCGGAATCCGCAACTCATCGCCGAACCCGCTTGTCTTCCAATGTCCGTTGTAACATGGGATCTTATTGCCCGCTGAACAAATTTTCGTCCAACCAATAAACCAAAAGAGTCATGAAGAATGCTCATCAATGCCTTTCGCTCGTGGCGGCCCTGTTGATCTTTGTAAACGGGCTGACCGCCCAGAAAAAAACGTCCGACAGTCCGACCCCTGCTGCGGACACAGCCAAAAAAGCTGCTACGCACAGCATCGCGGACAAGGTCAAAAGCAGTAAAAAAATTGCCGGGTTGCTGACCATGTACCAGGATACGGCTACCGGCAGCCTCCAGCTGTATGTCAAAAAAGACCAGCTGGGGCAGGAATTTATATACCAGAGTTTTTCCATGGGAGGGCCTCCCCAGCTTTTCCTGAATCAGAACATGATCCGGGTAACATGGATCTTTAAAATTCTCAAGTCGTACGACAAACTGGAGTTCACCCAGGTGAATACCAATTTTTACTACGACAGTACCAATGCCGTCAGCAAGGCTGCCAATGTGGATGTAACGGAGGCTGTTTTTTACTCGGATAAGATCGCTGCGGAAGATTCTGCAGGCTACCTGATTGGCGTGGATGGTCTTTTCCTTAGCGAGAAGCTGGATCCGATTAAACCCGTGTACCCGCCTGGCATTCCCCCGAACCTGGTATACAACCTGGGTAGCCTGAACAGCGCGAAATCGAAATATGAGAAGATCCGGTCCTTCCCCGAAAACACAGATGTCATCGTCGAGTTGGCTTTCGACAATCCCGTGCCTCTCAACCAGGGCGGAAAAGACATTACGGATGCCCGTTATAACAGGATTAAATTTCAGCATTCCTTCCTCCTGGTCCCACACAACGACTACAGGCCGAGACGGGACGACCCCCGGGTGGGATATTTTAGCCAGGAGATCGATGACATGACGAGCAAAAGCACGACACCTTACCATGACCTGATCAATCGTTGGTATCTCCGGAAAAAAGATCCTTCGGCCGCACTCAGCGAACCGGTGGAACCCATTGTATGGTGGGTCGAGAATACCACGCCGGTTGAATTGCGGGATATCATCCTGAATGCGGGGCTAAAGTGGAATGAAGCCTTTGAGAAAGCAGGGTTTAAGAATGCGGTCGTCATGAAGATGATGCCCGACACGGCTACCTGGGATCCCGCCGATATCCGGTACAACGTGATCCGGTGGGTGTCCTCCGACCTCGGATATGCCATCGGTCCCAGCTTTGTAAACCCGAGAACGGGGCAGATACTGGGAGCAGACATCACCATTGACTGGGGCTTTTTACCCGGTCTTGCCGCCGAGGAAAACATCTTTACTTCGGGTTTTACCGGCGGAGAGAATAACGACGCAATTCCGTCACCTCTCCAATTTCTGCCCAAACAACAGGTTTGGAAGAACTGCAGCTATGCAAGGGAGGCAAAATCCCAGTTTGCGGCAGCCCAAACGGTACTCGAAACAGATGGGGCAGGTTCCCGGGAAATCGGTGAACTGCAGAAGCAATTCTTTACAGAGCTCGTCATGCATGAAATGGGTCATACCATGGGGCTCTCGCACAATATGAAATCCAGCCAGATGCTGAGCCCGGCTCAGTTGAAAGATAAATCCATCACCGACGAATACGGCGTAATCGGTTCCGTGATGGATTACAGCACGGTGAACCTTTCACTGGATAAAACCAAACAGGCGGGTTACTATACCACCCGGCCCGGCCCTTACGACAAATGGGCCATTGAATACGGTTATACCGAATGCGCGCCGGCGGATGAAGAAGCCGTACTGACCAAAATACTCAGTCGAAGCAATGACCCGAAACTGGTTTTTGGCAATGATGCGGACATCGCAGCGTTTGGCCGGGGTATCGACCCGAGGGTGCAGGTTTGGGACATGAGCAACGACATGGTTACCTACGCCAGTGAACGCTTCCAATTGGTCAATGGGCTCATGGTGAAGTTGAAGGATAAATATGTAAAGCCGGGCCAGTCTTATTCCGAACTGAACGCCCGGTATTTCCTGCTGAATAACCAGCGTTTTACCATGGCGATTGCGCTTAGCCGTTATATCGGCGGTATCTACATAGACCGCAGCTTCCCGGAACAACAGTCGGGCAATAAGCCGTTTACCCCGGTCCCCGTGGATTACCAGAAAAAAGCGCTGGGGGTCCTGCACGATTATATATTCAGCCCCTCTGCATTTGGCACAGACACCTACCTGTATCCCTACCTGCAAAGACAGCGCAGGGGCTTTAACTTCTTCACCGGAACGGAGGACCCCAAACCTCAAACCTTGGTACTGGCGATTCAGTCCAACCTGCTGGCCTACCTGTTGCACCCGGTTACCCTGCAACGCATCAATACCACCACCCTGTATGGTAATACCTACAGTGCTGCGGACGTGTTGAGCGACCTGACCAGGTATATTTTCGCGGAGGATCTGAAGATGAACGTGAACCTGTATCGCCAGGACCTGCAGACTGATTTTGTGCGAAAACTGGCGGCCATTGTTACAGCGGCCGACGGGCAATACGACTATCCGTCCAAAGCGGCAGCCTACAATGCCCTCAAAAAAATAAAAACCATGCTGGCCGGTTCGGTTTCCAGCAACGAGCAAACACGGGCGCACCGCATGAACCTGAACTTTATGATCGACAAAGCGCTGCTGGTAAAATAAAGACCGATGGGGAACTGCATAAAAAAAGCTGACTCAGGAGTCAGCTTTTTTTTAATTAGGTGTCATTTTGTTCCAGCCTTCCGGAAGCAAGCAATTTATTTTTTACCGGATGGAGGGCCAAAATGACAAGAAGTATGGAAAGTATGCAGCTGTCGTCGCTGCATACTCCAATTTTTTTGATGCTGATTGGGACGTAACAAAAATAGAGAAAGGCGGGTGTTCGGCATGAAGGGCCTTCGTTAAAGGTATTTTAAATATGCATCTGCCTTACAGGGCTATCTTTTTTTCGCTCATCATCTTTCTCAGGTTGATCAGGCCATAGCGCATGCGACCAAGTGCGGTGTTGATGCTGCAATTGGTAAGCGATGCGATCTCTTTAAAGCTCAGATCAGCATAATGACGAAGGATAATCACCTCGCGCTGGTCCTCCGGCAACAGGTCGAGCATCTGGCGAACACGATCATGGCTTTGACGCTTCATGATTTTGGTGTCGGCGCCTTCTTCAGTGAAATTGATCACTTCAAAGATGTCGCGATCGTCGCTGGTTTTGATGGCGGGGGTTCTTTTCACTTTGCGGAAATGGTCCACGCAAAGGTTGTGAGCGATCCGCATGGCCCAGGGAAGGAATTTACCTTCTTCCGTATAGCGGCCGCCACGGATGGTGTCGATGATTTTGATTAAAACGTCCTGAAAAATGTCCTCGGCAAGGTATTTGTCCTTTACGAGAAAAAGAATGGAAGTGTACAGCTTGTCTTTGTGGCGAAGGATCAATGCTTCCAGCGCATGGAGGTCGCCGTCACGGAATAGATGGATTAATTCATGGTCGGTTTTTGTGCGTAGCGATTTCATAAACTTCTACGGTTTTTAAAGGTGATAGGATATATTTTGGATTTTAAAGATGGTTTGGCTTTTCTGTGTAGAAGTGATCAGTCAATAGGCGATGAGTTTAGTTTTATCTAATAGTGTACAAAATCAGAAACTAAAGATATACAATTTTTGGAAAAAACAACATTTTGGGAAAGTATTTTGTTGGTAAGTTTCTATATTAATTGTCCCAGAATCGGAAAAACAGATAATTCTGTCAATTCCAATACTTTTGTTGACTATTGCGTATGACTGTTACCAGCAAGCCTGAGAAGACCAGGGAAAAGATACTGCCGCCGCCCGCAAAGGACACTATATTTATTAAAGGAGCCCGGGTCCATAATCTCAAGAACATAGACGTCGGGATACCACGCAACAAACTGATCGTGGTTACGGGAGTTTCGGGATCGGGAAAATCATCGCTCACGATTGATACCCTGTTTGCCGAGGGTCAACGCCGCTATGCAGAGAGTCTCAGTGCGTACGCCAGGCAGTTTATGGCGAGGATGAATAAGCCCGATGTGGATTACATCAGGGGACTATGCCCCGCTATCGCCATTGAACAGAAGGTGATCACACGCACTCCGCGATCCACCGTGGGGAGCATGACCGAGATTTATGACTATTTACGCCTGCTCTACGCGAGGCTGGGAAAGACGTTTTCCCCTGTCTCCGGGAGAGAGGTAAAAAAGGATGATGTGCGGGATGTTCTGAATGCTATCCGCGGCCTGGCCGTGGGCGACAAGATATTTGTGCTCGTGCCATTCCGGCAACATACCCACCGCAACCTGGCCGAAGAACTCAATATCCTTTTACAAAAGGGATTTTCCCGGCTATACCATAATAAAGAGGTGCAGCGTATTGAAGAACTGCTGGCCCTGCCCGAAAAAGAACTTAAGGCAAAATTTCCCAGCACTGCCCGCAAACCGGCCTATGTGCTTGTGGACAGGTTACTCGTAAAGGATTTTGACGAAGACGATCTTCACCGGATGGCAGATTCCATAGGAACGGCTTTTTATGAGGGAGAAGGGGAGATGTTCCTTGAGATCAACGAGCAAACACTGCTTCCCTTCAGCAATAAATTTGAACTGGATGGTATTCGCTTTGAGGAGCCGGTGCCGAACCTGTTTTCCTTCAACAACCCGTTTGGGGCCTGTCCCACCTGCGAGGGCTTTGGCCAGGTGCTCGGTATTGACGCCGACCTGGTAATACCCGACAAACGGCTCAGCGTAAATGAGGGGGCGGTGGCTCCCTGGAAGGGTGAAAAACTGGGTTGGTGGAAGGAGCAATTTGTAAAAGCCGCCAGGAAATTCAATTTTCCTGTTCATCGCCCCATTGTGGACCTCACACCGGAGCAATATGCTGTTTTGTGGGAAGGCAATGAGCATGTTGAAGGCATCAACGACTTTTTCAGCGAGGTGGAGAAAAACCTTTACAAGGTCCAGTACCGGGTGCTCCTGTCGCGCTATCGTGGCCGTACTGCCTGTCCGGAGTGCAAGGGTTACCGGCTGAGGAAGGAAGCCCTGTATGTAAAAATTGCGGGTAAGCATATTGGTGAGCTTTGCGAGATGCCGGTAAAGGACCTGGCCGCCTGGTTCGGCCAGCTTACGTTGAGTGAGTTTGACAAACAGGTCGGGAAAAGGGTATTGCTCGAAATCGGTAACCGGCTGGGAACTTTACAGGACGTAGGCCTCGGTTACCTGACCCTGAACCGTCTCGCCAATTCCCTGAGCGGCGGAGAAAGTCAGCGCATTCAGCTGACCCGTTCACTGGGCAGCAACCTTACCAATTCGCTGTATATCCTGGACGAACCGTCCATCGGTTTGCATGCAAGGGATACTGAACGGCTCATCCGGGTATTGAAATCTTTGCGGGATCTCAACAATACCGTGGTGGTGGTAGAACACGATGAAATGATGATGCGGGAAGCCGACCATATCATCGACATGGGTCCGCTGGCCAGCCACCTGGGTGGGGAAGTTGTAGCTACGGGCACTGCACTGGAGCTGATGGATAATGAGAAAAGCCTGACCGGAAAATACCTGCGTGGCGCACTGACCATTGCGGCACCGGCAACGGTGCGGAAATGGAACCGTTCCATCATTGTGGAAGGAGCCCGCCAGCACAACCTTAAAAACATAGAAGTGGAATTTCCCCTGAACCTGCTTTGCGTGGTCAGTGGCGTCAGCGGCAGCGGAAAAACCACGCTGGTCAAACAGATCCTGTATTCTGCCCTGCAAAAAATAAAAGGTGAATTCGCCGACAAAGTGGGGCTGCACAAATCCGTTAGCGGGGATGTGGAATATATTTCACAGCTTGAACTCGTAGATCAAAATCCCATCGGCAAATCATCCAGGAGCAACCCGGTTACCTATATCAAGGCCTATGATGAAATCCGTGACCTCTATGCCAGGCAACCATTGAGCAGGGTTCGGGGTTTCCAGCCCAAACATTTTTCCTTTAACGTTGATGGCGGACGCTGTGATGCCTGCAAGGGAGAGGGAGAACAGATTGTCGAAATGCAGTTCCTGGCAGATGTGCACCTGACCTGCGAGGTCTGCGGAGGCAGGAGGTTCAAAGAAGAAATACTGGAGGTTGCCTACAAGGGGAAGAACATTTACGATGTGCTGGAAATGAGTGTGGATGATGCACTGGAGTTTTTTAAGGAGGAAAAGGACCTCATTCACAAAATAAAACCCCTGAGTGATGTGGGACTGGGCTATGTAAAACTCGGCCAATCGTCGGATACCCTGTCCGGAGGCGAGGCGCAAAGGGTGAAACTGGCTTCCTTTCTCGGGAAGGGGAAGGCACAGGGCCATATCCTTTTTATATTTGATGAACCCACTACGGGTTTGCATTTCCATGATATCCGGAAATTGCTCAACGCCTTCAATGCCCTGATTGAGCAGGGTCATTCCATTATTGTCATTGAGCATAATATCGATGTGATCCGGTCGGGCGACTGGGTCATTGACCTCGGTCCCGAAGCCGGTGAAGCCGGTGGAGAGCTGGTCTATGCGGGTCCGCCCGCTGGTCTGCGAAAAGTAAAAACGAGTTATACCGGACAATTCATCTAAACACAGACCCTGCCCACGGCAACGCATACACTCCGGTCTGCCTAAGAGCGGTTATACATCCTGGTAATGCCCGGTATTTACCCGACCAATATTTTAAAAGAAATTGTTCTTTTGTTCACAGAGTTTACTTTAACGCCATTCTTTATGGCCGGCTCCCATTTGCCGCTGATGCTGATGATACGGACCGCTTCCTGCCGTAAACCACCCCTGGTCGGACCACTGATCGCGTGTACATCACTGACATCCCCCTGGTCATTCACCTGGAATTGAACCACGATATCGCCCTGGATAACATTGTTGACGGCATCATCCGGGTAATGCAGGTTTTTGCCGAGGAATTTATTCCAGGCTGTTTTGCCGCCGGGATATTCTGCCTGCTCGCGATCGGTGGCCGGAATGGTGTCATGCAGCGAAGTCCGGGCCGATCCTGGTGTGTCCTGGGCCCTTCCCATGAAAAGGCTCAGCGCAAAGATGGCTGTCAGGATTAATTTCATATATATGGTAGTTAGGTTCCTGAATGATCCGGGAGGGTGAAACGAAAGAGGATCAGGCTGAATGATCGGTCGAATCATGCCGGTTACCTTAGCCTGTCCGCGCTTTTTACCAGTTTTTGATCTTTGTAAATTCCCCGGAGGGCGAGGAACAACAATACAGGTATGGCAATGGTAATGACCGCGCTGAGGTTATAGCTGCCTTCCACGAAATTTTTGGTCTCATTAAAATAGAGATAGATATTGATCAGGGAAGCAAACAATGCTACGAGCACCAGCCGCATCTGCAGTTTCCTGTTTTTGTACAGGAAGATGGAGATACAAACAACGCAGATAATGGCTACCGTTAGTACCATCAGGATCATCCCGGATGAGGCAGTAAGATATTGAAAGGTTTTTCCCTGGTCGGCTGCCTTGTTACCGCTGAAAAAAGAGAAGCGGAAGGTAAGAAACCCGCAGACAGCGGCGAGAAGCAGCCAGATGGTCTGCATGCGTTGTAGCATATGATTAGAATTGATTTCCTCACAAGTTATCCAAAAATATTCATACCATGGCCAATCCTGTTGCCTGTGCCCGGCACAAAAAAATGTTGCCCCGCCAGAGGGCGAAGCAACATGCTGCAGAAGCAAGCGGTTGGGAGTGTTTGAAGGGGCCTTTCCGGGAATACCGGGAAGGCAGTATACAGTTCCGGCGCTGGCCGGTGGTAAGGAGTGCCTTTGTCAGGAACCAATCGCCATCAAAACCAGGTGGGCAGGCTTACTGCTGTTACCGTTTACGGACCGTCCTTGTTATGTACGTGGGGCCTTATCCGTGGACCATGAGGGACAAAGGACGGCCGGCCCACCATTTCATCTCCCAGGCTTGTTATCCTTTTTGAAATTCCTGGAGTTCGTCCATTTCATATTCCGGGCTGACGCGAATGATCTTGATCGTGGTCTTGTCCTCCAGGTGGATGATGTACACATAATTGCCGGGAATTTCCACTTTTTCTGCAAGGGTAATGGTATAGTCCAGATAAGTACTTCTCACGAGTCTGCGTACATCGGTAGGCAGTTTTTCTTCCGTGGATAATGTCAGGGACGACAGCCAATGACCCTTTTTGTCGTAGAAAGCGCGGGCGCCAAAACCGTCCATATTAAAATAGGACATGTAGCCGCTGGAAATGCTGAACCACTTTTCATTGGCCGCTTTGTCAAAGCGACTTTTGAAATCTTTGATGGCCTTTACGTTGACAGCGTTCACATCTGCTGCGCTGGTACTGTTGAAATCAACAGGTGCGTCAAGGGATGCTACGGTTTGAATAGACTTCAAAAAAATTTTTGAGCTAGTAAAACTTGCTACATTGTTGGTGCCTTGTGCCTTAGCACTGTGTTGGGTAGCCGCTGTCAGTAAGCAGGCCATCGCCAGCACGCAAATTGTTTTTTTCATTTTTGAAAGGTTTAATAGTTAATGAATCTGATAGGCGTGGCATCTCGGAAAAGAGCCATAACCAAATTGCCAGTTCCAGGGATACACGGATTTGAAGCTTCATGCTGGTAGTTGTCGGGTGGATGCGGATTGTCTGTTGATTCCGGAATCTGTTGTGTAGAAATTGGACGCAGTCCGCTGCAGGAGGGAAACAGAAAATATTGGATTAAACTGATTTTTTATCTAAATTTAA
>DATJYH010000321.1:0-5429 GCA_035499675.1 Puia sp. | reverse complement strand
CCGCTGACTCCCGCAAATTTTTCTACATATTCATACCATGGCTCTATGTCTTTATAACGAACAGGCCAGTCGACCCCGATACCCTCTTTGCCATTCTCTTCAAAATACAGATCGCTCCAACGATAACTCTGGCGCCCCCATAACAATGAGCGACCACCCACATGATATCCCCTGAACCAGTCGAACCGTTTGATTTCGGTATAAGGAGAATCGATATCGCTGGCCCACCAGTCAAGGTTTCTTTCGTTCAGCGGGTAATCTCTTTTCAGGACCGGGTAGTCTTTAATCATTTGCTGTGTACGCTCGCCACGATGCGGATAGTCCCAGGCCTCCTTATTGGCCTCTTTATAATCCGTTATATGCTTGATGTCTTTGCCCCGCTCGAGCATGATTGTCTTCAACCCTTTCTCGGTAAGCTCTTTGGCGGCCCATCCTCCGCTGATTCCGGAACCAATTACAATTGCGTCAAACACATTGTCAGCCATGATTGATTGATTTTATTTTTTGTAAGAAAAATCGCACGAAATTGATCGGGAGTTAACAGTTTACAGATGACAGTTGACAGAATCGATGGCTGTCTGCTGGCTCAACTTGCCCGATAGCTTCAACAGGTTGATGATGTCGCCCGCATCCCGCATCCCGTATCACGTATCTGTCTAACCCAGGACTTTCGATTCCCGACTCCCTTCTCAAATACTTCCTTTCTTCAACTCGCTCACCGCATGATCCGCTGCCCTGGCAGTAAATGCCATATAGCTCAGCGACGGGTTTACGCAGGCCGATGAAACCATGAAGGACCCGTCTGTTACAAATACATTGGGCGCATCCCATACCTGGTTCCATTTGTTGAGCACAGAAGTTTTGGGATCGTGTCCCATGCGGGCGGAACCCATTTCATGGATACCCCGGCCGAGTGTTCCATCACCCTCACGTCCTTTTACATTTTTGACCCCGGCTGCTTCCAGCATTTCGATGGCATCTTCCTTCATGTCCTTGCGCATTTTTTTCTCGTTCTCTTTATACTCTACATCAATGGCCAGGATATTCAAACCCCATTTGTCGGTCCTGGTTTTATCCAACGACAATTTGTTCTCATGATAAGGCAGGGTTTCACCAAAACCGCCCAGGTTCATGGTCCAGGAGCCGGGTTCAGACAAGGCTTCTTTTAATTCCACACCAATGGATATTTCTTCGGCCGACCGGCTATAGCCCTGCCGGGTTCCGCCGCCCTGGTAACCAAAACCGCGGAGATAATCTCTTTTATCGCCAAACAAATTCCGGAAGCGGGGAATATAGATACCGTTCGCCCTTCTGCCATAAAAATATTTGTCTTCATAGCCTTCCACAAGTCCCGAGGCTCCCACCCCCAGGTGATGATCCATGATATTGTGACCCAATTCACCACTGCTGCTACCCAGACCATCAGGCCATATATCCGTGGCGGAGTTCATCAGGATCCAGGCGCTGTTCAGCGTGGACGCGTTGAGGAAAATAATTTTCGCCGTATAGACATAGGTCTTGTTGGTTTCTGCGTCCAGTATTTCTACTCCTGTAGCTTTCTTTTTATCCTTGTCGTATATGATTTTGGTAACGATGCTCCAGGGTCTTACGGTCAGCTTACCCGTTTTCATGGCTGCCGGCAATGTGGAGGACTGTGTGCTGAAATAGGCACCGAACGGGCATCCCAGCCAGCATTTGTTCCTGAACTGGCAGTTGGTTCTTCCCTCATGCGCCACCGTTAGATTGGCTACCCGTCCGATGACCATGGAACGAGCACCCTTATAGTGTTCTTTGAGCCGGGCGGCTACATCTTTTTCCACGCAGGTCATGTCCATCGGGGGCAGGAATTGCCCGTCCGGCAACTGTGCCAGGCCGTCGCGGTTACCGCTGATGCCGGCAAATTTTTCCGCATAATCGTACCAGGGCGCAATGTCCTTATATCTTACCGGCCAGTCGATCCCGATACCTTCTTTCGCGTTGGCTTCAAAGTCAAAATCGCTCCAGCGGTAGCTTTGTCTTCCCCACATCAGTGAGCGTCCGCCCACGTGATATCCCCGAAACCAGTCGAACCGTTTGATTTCTGTATAGGGGCTTTCCTTTTCATTCACCCAATAATCGAGATTGGATTCATTGAGGGGGTAATCCCTTTTCAACACCGGGTAATCTTTTTTCATCTGCGTCGTGGCCCGGCCGTGATGCGGGTAATCCCAGGCCTCTTTGTTGGCATTCACATAACCCTTTACGTGTTCGATGTCCCTTCCGCGTTCCAGCATCAGGGTTTTCAATCCCTTTTCCGTAAGTTCTTTAGCAGCCCATCCGCCGCTGATCCCTGATCCGATCACAATCGCGTCGTAAACATTGTCAGCCATGTTGTGTAGTTTGTTTTTATATTTTACTGAATCTACAGATTACTAACATTAACCAGAAACCGAATTTCAGATATCAGACATCACAGAGCTCCACAGCCTTCCGCAGGGAGGCAATCTTGTCCGTTGCGGCTGGAATAAATTCCTGCGCCGTATACCCGTTGAAGCCTGTGTCAACAATTGCTTTCATGATGGCCGGGTAGTACAATTCCTGGCTTTCGTCTATTTCATGACGGCCCGGAACTCCGCCTGTATGATAATGCCCGATGTATTGGTGGTTGTCGCGGATGGTGCGTATCACGTCGCCCTCATCGATCTGCATATGGTAAATGTCGTAGAGCAGTTTGAAATGCTCAGTGCTGAGTCGTTTGCACAATTCCACGCCCCATGCGGTGTGATCGCACATATAGTCCTTATGATCCACCTTGCTGTTGAGCAGCTCCATTTGTATGGTAACACCATTTTTCTCTGCTTCCGGCAATATTCTTTGTAAACCTTCTACACAGTTTTTCAACCCTGTTTCGTCGTCCATCCCGCGGCGGCTGCCACTAAAACAAATTACATCCGTATAACCGGCCTTTTTCATCATCGGAATCACTTCGAGATAATCTTTCACGAGCTGATCATGAAAAGATTTTGTATTAAAACCATCCGTCAGGCTCACCCGTCCTCCATGATAACACATGGAGCTGTACAGACCGTATTGTTGGAGCGTCGGCCAGTCTTTGGGGCCGATCAGGTCAATGGCACCAAAACCAATGTCTTTTACCACTTTGCACAGTTCTTCGAGTGAAATGAAGTTATAGGTCCACTGGCAAACGGAATGATGAATGTTTCCTTTTAATGTCAATTTTTCCTGAGGTTTTTGTATGGTCGAGTAGGAAGAGAGAACATTGCTTCCCGCCACCAGCGCTGCTGAACCCGCAACAACTTTTTTTATGGCAGATCTGCGTGAAGATGGATTTGGCATTCAGGTAACCGTTGAAAAACTAATTTACAAAATGTTGCGACTCGCCCAGTCATTAAAATGATTGACTGCTGTAAAAATACATCAATGGTTTTGACGCATGCTGTTATGCCGCCTGCGCCTGCGACTTATGTGCCGCATAAAATTTTCTACGGGCGATGTAGATCAGGATAAATATGACCAATACAATGGCCGGCATGACGGCCACTTTCATGAAAGTTTCTGAACTGGCGGTGTTGTTGGCGTCTGCCGCAGTGGCTCCGGCACTGATCGCCGCCTGTTTAAAATCCTCGAACCACCTGCCCATGATGGGAAGAATGAATGAAACGGACAACATGCCGCCGCCACCCATCAGCGACAGACCAAGTGCTCCCGTGTCAGGAATATATTCCGACACAAAGCCAAGCATGGTTGGCCAGAAGAAACAAATGCCTACCGCGAAAACCAGTGCTGCCCCGAAAGCAGCATTGCCACTGGCCTTGCTCAGGAGTATCAGGCCAATACCGGCAAAGAGTGCCGAAAAAATCAACATGCCATTTGGGTTCAGCCGGTGCACAACGGGTCCGGCAAAGGCCCTGCCCAGTGCCATGACACCATTAATCAATACTAATACGAGTATGCCCGATACACCCGCATTCTCCAGGAAACCAGGGAGCCATTGATTGGTCCCAAGCTCTGTAGCAGCTGTCAGGAACATACAAGCGAGCATAACCAGGAACAGCGGGTTGAGACAGGCTCCAAACATCCTGGCGGTACTGACGCCCTTGGTTACGCGCTCGGTAGCGGGAAAACTCAGTCTGAAAAAAAGATAACCATATACAATGGCCGGTATGAACAGTACCGCAATCATCAGGTGCCAGTCCATCTTCAGGACGTCCAGCATAAGATAAGACACTAAACCACCTATTACGATCCCGCCCGGGAACCATACGTGAAAACGATTCAACATGGTGGTTTTGTTTTCCGGGTACAGCGTAACCGTTAGCGGGTTACAGGCCGCTTCCACCATCCCATTGCCGATCCCGATGCACACCGTGCCTACAAACAGCATGGTAGCATCTTTTGCCAGCAGGTAGATCACCACTCCTGCAATGTGCCCTATAAACGCAAAGACCAGCAATCGCTTCATCCCGATCACATCGCAGAGCGGACCGCCAATGATCATCGCCAGTGTAAACCCCCAGAACGCGGGACCGAATATCCAGCCAAGTTGTTCCTTATCGAGATGAAAAGCCGGCCCCCACACACCTTCCAGCGATGCGCGGAATGCAAAGGTCATGGCCGTAAATATCAGCGCAATGCGGCTGGCAAGAAAAAGTTTGTCGCGATGGAAGGCTGTTAACATGGCAAGTCGTTTTGATGGTAATGAATCGTTGGCAATAATTTATTTTCAGAGCCTGATTGAAGCAACGTAACTTTAGCCCGTTGCATCCTGAAAACCAAAAAAATGGCTTGTAAATGTAATTTTTTATTTTAGAATAAAAAACCAAATTAAATGTTGACTTGACAATTTTTAACATCCGGCCAAACCAACATGTCGTGCAGACACATTGGCCTCGGAAAATCAAGTCAACAGTGCGTTTTAAAAAAAATCCAAAAACCGATACAAACATGAACAGAAAATTACGAATGGGAATGGTAGGAGGAGGCAAGGATGCCTTCATCGGAGCCATTCACCGGATTGCTGCCAACATGGATGGCCTGATCGAATTGTCGTGTGGGGCCCTTAGCATCAACCCCGACATCGCCAGGGATTCAGGGCATGCACTCTTCCTGCCGGAAGACAGGATCTATCTTACGTACGATGAAATGCTGGAAAAAGAAAGCAAGATGCCGGCCGATAAAAGAATAGACTTCGTCACCATCGTTACGCCGAATTTCGCCCACTTTGCACCGGCCATGATGGCGTTGGATAAGGGTTTCAATGTAGTCGTCGAAAAACCGATCACGTTTACGCGCGACGAGGCAAAACAGCTTAAAAAGAAAGTAGCGGAAACAGGATTGGTGCTTTGTCTCACACACACCTATTCAGGTTATCCCATGGTAAAACAGGCGAGACAAATGATTAAAAACGGTGTGTTGGGTAAAGTGCGGAA
>DATJYH010000320.1:0-7751 GCA_035499675.1 Puia sp. | reverse complement strand
TGCATATCAACCCGTGTATATACCGAGTCTCGTCGCTGTTTTTCCGTAAGCGTCCTGAAGGGGTGGGTGGATTCAAGGTCATGCTCGAGCAGGTCATAGGCCATCATCCCGAGCACGGTCGGTGATTTGAAGGTTTCAATTACATTGTTTAACCGGAAATCAATCTGGTTGACGTCAAAAATTTCATTCAGTTGGAGACTTACTTTCTGCGTCCGGTAGAGGCCCGTGGCGTACTGTGCGTTGGAGACATATTCTTTCGGCAGCAACAATCTGAAAACAACTCCGCCAATGATCCCGATCAACAGGCTGATCAGTATAAACCATTTCCTTCGCCTCAAAACTTTGAGGAGATAAATTATATCCATCGGTAAGTCTTTTTATGGTCAATAAACGTAAGCATTCATAGCTTTTTCAGGATATTAGAATAAATCTGGGAAAGTTTCCAACCAGGGGAACATGGTGGTACCCGATATGTAAGGCTTTTCAAAAAAAGGAAGAAAGAATTAACTCAGGACTGCAATCCGATGGCCTGTCAAAAATATACACATGGGCGATTGCAGGAGCTGATCTATATGGCCGGATCAAAAATAGCAATAATTTTCAAAAAGCAAAATTATTTGGCCTTGGATAAAGGCCCAGAAAGGGGAATCCGGCGGGCTGCCCGGCATCTCGTAAAAAATACAGACCGGGTATCCTGAAACACTTATTTTAGCTTTTCAGTTGCGAAAGCATGACCACCCTCAAAGTACTGTTCTGGGCGAGTTTATTTATCGTGTGCTACAGCTATATTGGCTATGGAGTTCTCCTATATTTGCTGGTTGGCATCCGGCGGCTTTTCGGGAAAAAGAAATTTGTTCCCTCCCCTGGCTTTTCCCCGGATGTGACCATTGTCATCTCTGCCTTCAACGAGGAAGAATTCATCGAAAAAAAAATTCAGAATACATTCGACCTGGACTATGAGTCTGACAGGCTTTCCATCATCATTGTCACGGATGGATCTACCGATGCAACACCGGATATCGTGCGACGGTTCAACCGAATCCGGTTGCTACATGAGCCTGAACGCAGGGGCAAAGTGGCTGCTATGAACAGGGCAAAAAAATTTGTGCAAACCGACCTTATTATCTTTTCAGATGCCAATACCCTGCTGAACAGGGCGTGTGTCAGGGAAATAATAAAACACTACCAGGACCCAAGGGTAGGCGGGGTGGCCGGTGAAAAGAAAATCATATCCGGCACCGACGGATCTGCTGCCGAGGCTGGAGAGGGACTTTACTGGAAGTATGAGTCTTTCCTGAAAAAAATGGATGCCGAGTTCTATTCTGTAGTGGGAGCGGCCGGGGAATTGTTTTCCGCCAGGAAATCGTTGTTTGAGGAAATACCGGAAAATGTCATCATAGAAGATTTTGTGCAGTCGCTCAAAATATGCACAAAAGGTTACCGGATCATGTATGAACCCAATGCTTATGCGATGGAAACCTCTTCTGCCAGCATGAAAGAAGAAGAAAAACGAAAGGTCCGGATCAGTGCCGGAGCATTCCAGGCCATGGCGCTGTTAAAAGAACTGTTCAATATTTTTAGATATCCTGTCTTATCCTTTCAGTTCATCTCACACCGTATCCTGCGCTGGACGCTTTGCCCGCTCTGCCTGATCATGCTGTTTCTATCGAATGGCCTCATCGTACTCAAGGGGGGCAATATCATATATATGGTGTTTTTTGGGCTGCAACTGGCATTTTATATAATGGCCCTGACAGGTAGGGCACTGGCGAACAGGAACATACGGGTAAAATGGCTGTATGTTCCGTATTATTTCCTGTTTATGAATGCTTCCGTGATCCTTGGTTTCTTCCGGTTTTTAAGGAAAAAGCAGACGGTAACCTGGGAAAAAGCCGCCCGCAGGAAATTGGCATAAAATACCATGAAATGGGTATTTTTTTAATGGAGATATGTTATCATATTTGCAATGGGTTTAAAAAAGGGAAGCAATGTTTGGATTGTAGGAAAATTTGACTATTTTTAACCCGAAATTTGATCCTATCCGCTTCAATTCCTTTGAAAATCAGGTTACTTTTAGCGAGGCTTGCAACAAGCCATACATCCTAGAAATTCCCCAATACCTGATATTCCAATACCTGAGTTTTTAACATCCAGATCATTATCAACTACCGATTGGCCATATAATCGCCGGGTAATGTATGCCCGCAGAAGCCAATTCCTCATGTAAGCCGCCCGTCTTCCAATTGCAATCCTAGTGAAGAATTAAGTTTCTAAACCCTTAGTTTATGCCCCTGAAGAAGCAAGTATTAGCAATTGATGACAGCAAGGCCATTCGTTTTTTACTTCAAACCGTATTGGGTAAAGAATTCCAGGTGATCACCGTGGCCGATGGATGTTCAGCCATGTATTGGCTTTCTAAAAGTAATTTTCCGCAGCTGATCATCGCAGATCCCCAGTTGCCAGATATGGAAAACTGGGAATTGATCGAACACCTTTCCAGCAGCGGTCTGTACAAATCTATCCCGATCATGGTACTTTCCGGGCTGGATAAAACGGAAACCGAGGCAAAATGCATTGAATATGAAGTATCTAAATATTTTTTGAAGCCCTTTAACCCGATTGATCTTGTATCGGCCGTTCACGAAGTTGTGCAGGGCAATATTGTTGAGGCATTCCAACCTATGTAAGACTGCTTAAATGAAAGCTGTCGTATTTATGAAACTTTAAACCTAAACCTATTTATGGATTTTACAATTTCACAGAAAACGACCCACAGAAACAGAACGTTTGTACGATATACAATAAAATCCCCTATAGCCCTGGGGGAGTCGAGCTACAATAAAAGCGGATTTTTCTATATAGGCAAAAACTCTGCCAATATTGAAAAATTGGTAAAAATTTTTAAAAGAGGTTATGCTTCCGAGAGCATTGAGAATGCAAAAACGGAGCTGGTTCGCTCCCTGCAGCTCGAAAAAAACAATATTCCGGAAGTCATTTTCTGCGAAACCCACTTTGACCTGGCAGCTATCCGAAGCTTCTGCCTGTACATTGGCAACCATGCAGCTTTTTCCACCATTCCATTTGTTGTGGACGCCAGCAGCCTGAACGGCAGAGAAGTAAATGATTTCAGAAAACACAAACTGGCCGATGAGATCATCTTTCTCAACAAAACCGATGAAAACGGCATTTCATCCAAGATTCAGTTCCTGAAGAAAGTGAAAACGAAGGCAGCTGGTTTGGAAACGCTCGCCAAGACCGAAAGGAAATTATTGTCCCGCTTCAATGCAACGATGATCCTGAAAAGGGTATTTGATGCGGTGCTGTCTTCCATTGCCCTCATCCTGCTGAGCCCCATTTTTTTGCTGATTTCCCTTGCCATCAACCTCGAATCAAGGGGACCTGTTTTCTACATCGCCAAAAGAGCGGGAAGGGGTTACCGGATCTTCAATTTTTACAAATTCAGGACCATGTACACCGGGGCGGATAAAATGATCGACAACTTTAGCCACCTGAACCAGTACAACGCCGACGCTGCAAACGGGCCCGTGTTTTTCAAGATCAACAATGACCCGCGGGTAACGAGGGTAGGCGCATTTTTGCGGAATACCAGCCTGGATGAATTGCCCCAGCTCATCAATGTTTTATTGGGCGATATGTCATTGGTAGGAAACCGGCCCCTCCCGCTGTATGAGGCTGCCACCCTTACTACCGACGAGTGCGCCAAAAGATTTCTTGCACCTGCCGGCATCACCGGTCTTTGGCAGATCAAAAAAAGAGGAAAAGAGGATATGTCGGTAGAAGAAAGGATCAGTCTCGATATCGACTATGCCGATAAATATAACTTTATGTACGATCTTTGGATCATGGCCAATACGCCCTCTGCGTTGATCCAGAAATCGAGTGTGTAAAAGGGCACCCATACACAGGCCTCCCGGAACATCTTATAAAAGCACATCATTGTGAAAGAAATTGAGCCGTTGGTTTCAATCATTACGTTGAATTATAACCAGGCGCCTGTTACCCTTCAATTTCTTGAGTCAACCAGACATCTCCTTTACCGGAATTACGAGATCCTTGTTTGTGATATGGCATCGGATACGGATCCGGGAACCGTCATTCACCCGGAAAAATTCCATCGCACAAGACTACTCCGCAGCTCTCAAAACCTCGGGTTTGCGGGGGGTAATAACTGGGGGATCAGACAGGCTTCCGGTGACTTTATCTTTATCGTTAACAACGATACGGAAGTTACTCCGGATCTCATCCACCGTTTACTTGCCCCTTTCTTCGTGAACCCTGCTATCGGGGTAGTATGTCCGAAAATAAAATACTTCGCGCAGCCCGGAGTTATTCAATACGCCGGGTTTAACGCCATGAACCCGTTTACGGGGAGAACTTCCACCGTCGGCGAAAAAGAAGAAGACAGGGGTCAGTTCGATGTATCGGGACCTACCCACGCCGCACATGGCTGTGCCATGATGGTAAAAAACGAGGTGATCAACCAAACGGGCATGTTCCCGGAGAAATTCTTTCTTTATTATGAAGAATGGGACTGGTCCGCGCGCATCCTCAAAGCAGGGTTTATTATCTGGTACGCCGCCGATGCAACCATTTATCACAAGGAATCCATGTCGGTGGGGAAGCAAAACCCCGTGAAGGTCTACTATCATACCAGGAACCGCATCCTGTTTATGCGCCGGAACCAGGATTTCCTCCATTTGCTGATTTTTTCATTGTACTTCACATGCATAACGGTCCCCGTCTCTATTTGCAGGTATCTTGCCAAAGGGCAGTTTCAACAATTAAAATTGTTCCTGAAAGGTATTTGGTGGAACCTGTATTCTTCCAGCGATTCGCCTGTGTGAGCAAAACCGGCGGGGGTGCTATTCATGTATAAACGATATTTGTATCATGATCCAACAGCTTTTTTTCTTTCTCACCCTGTTGTTGTTCGTATACCTGTTTACGGGTTCCGTATACCTCCTGGTATTGGCAGTGGCCGGTCGTTTGCTGAAAGGAAAATCTTTTTCCAGGCATCCCATAAAAAAGAAAATACTTGTCTTAATTCCGAGCTATAAAGAAGACTCGATCATTGTCGACACCGCCCGGCGGGCATCGGCGCATGATTACCCGGCGTCCTGTTTTTCCGTGTGGGTCATCGCGGACAAACTACAACCCGCTACCGTGGAACAACTCAAAAAGATTCCTGTTGACGTGCTGGTGGTTGATGAAAACATGAAATCCAGATCCATCCACCGGGCATTGGAAAGCATACCCGGTGGCGTCTTCGACATAGCGGTTGTACTGGATGCCGACAACATTATGGAGGACGGCTGCCTGGAAAAAATCAACGACGCCTTTCAAAAGGGTTGCCGCGCCGTGCAATGTCACCGGACAGCCAAAAACAAGGATACAGCGGTAGCGCGGCTGGATGCCATCAGTGAAGAAATCAACATCAATCTTTTTCGCAGAGGACCCGCTGCACTGGAACTGTCGGCCGCACCCATTGGCTCAGGCATGGCGTTTGAATACAACCTGCTAAAAGAAATATTTTCTACAGACCATATCCTTCACAACCCCGGGGAAGACCGTGAAATTGACATCGAGCTGATGAAACGCGGAATAAAGATGGAGTTTATAGATAACGCGTATGTTTTTGACGAAAAGGTGGCCAGTGCCGGCGTTTTTGAAAAGCAACGCACCCGTTGGCTGGAAGCCCAGGTAAATCACGTAAAACGTTTCTTCGAACCAGATCTGAAGCGCGGACCCAAAAATTTCCTCTACTACAACAAATTGTTCCAAAACCTGTTGTTGCCCCGTGTATTGTTTCTCTTTGTGTTTGGGCTCATCGTTTTGTGGCTGGCCATCCAGTGGTTTTTCCACCTATCGTTACTGTATCCTCCCCCCGCCTGGTGGTTGTCCTGTCTTCTGATCTACCTATTGAGCCTGTTTGTTTCCATCCCCGGTTCCTACTACAACCTGCAAACGCTGAAAGCGCTGCTGTACGTACCCGTATTGATGCTTTCGATGTTAAAAGCCGTTCTTCGAATGAAGAAAAAAAGAAAAGAGTTCCTGCACACGCCAAAATCCTTTACCCCAGAATAAGCCGATAACAACACTTATAACGGTTATGTATTAACGAAAAGGTTTATAAAAGGCATGCGTGCCCAGGGCCATCATCGGCCGGTCGCCGGTTGTATCTGCATACACATACCGTTCCTCGTACATTGTCAGATCGTAGGCCATGTTGATCCTTTTCACCTTTTCCTTCCCATGACAATTGCGTCCCTGGATGTTTCCGGTCATCCTGCCATTCTTTGTTTCCAGAACAGTCGCAATCAGGTCGGCACCGATGGCCTGGCTCCAGGCCTGTATCCAGTTGTTGGCTGAGGCAGACACAATGACAATGGCGGCGCCTATTTCCCGCAATTTCCGGATCTCCTTCATGGCTTTGGGACGGACCAACTGGGGCAATATTTTTAGAGCGAACTCGTCGCATTTTTGCTGGAATAAGTCAACGGCCATTTTCCGGAAAAAAAAACGAAGCAGCTTTTGCTTGGCTGCGTGATTGGAAATGATTCCCAGGCGATATCCAATCAGCCACGGGGCATTGAGCAGGCAGCCAACCAGGAATGACAGATCGCCTTTCTGGAACCGGATCAGTTCCACCAGTGTGTCCTTCGACGTGATGGTGCCATCAAAATCAAAAAAAGCGATGTATCTGCTCACAGGTTCATCTTTTTAAACTGGAATTCGGGAATGGATTTGATCAGGAACATGATATACCGCCAAAACCATCTCACATAAACAACATTTTTTTTCTTCCGCACGGCATCCCATACTGCCTGCGCCACTTCTGCGGGTTGTGCAGTGAGAATCTTTGGCAGCGTCATCTGTTCTGTCATCTTTGTATTTACGAAACCAGGTTTTACGGTTACCACGTGTACCCGTTCCTTGTACAGTTTGTTCCGGAGGCCGGACAGGTAGGCGGAAAATGCCGCCTTGCTGCTTCCATAAATCAGTTTGCTTTGCCGTCCCCGCTCGCCCGCTACAGAGCTGATCCCGACCAGGACACCGTTTTTTCGCGCGGCGAACCGCCGGGCCGCTTCATTGAGGATCGAAACCGGGCCGGTAAAATTGCTATCGATCATTCGCTGTGTCAGCGTCCATTCGTCAAATGCTGCGTCCTCATCTTCCATGACTCCTACCACGCAGATAACAACGTCGGGTTGGGGATTCAGACTTTCAAAAAATGGAGCGTGGGCAGAAAACCGGAGCACGTCAAATTCATGCAACGAGCAACCGACCTGGTAACGGATGGAAATATCAGATTGCAGGGCCTGCAGCCTTTCACTGTTCCGGGCGGCCAGTTGAACGGCGTATTTGTTTTCCGCAAATTTCCTGGCGATAGCCACGGCCATATCCGAAGAAGCACCTAACAATAGAACGGTTGCCATGTGTGGAAATAATTGATTACTGATTAAGGGTCAAAGATAGCCGGTCAGACTGAACGGAATGGATCGTATAGCCCGGGTTATATTTCCTGATGATCTCCCTGAACTGCGGCAGGCCAGGGTATCCTGCTTCCAGGATTTCAGGTTTCATCCGGGCATCTTTCGACATATACAGCCGGCCCCCGTATTGCAAGACAATCCTGTCCAGTTCGTCCAGGAATTCAAACAAGCCTTTTCGTACCGGAAAATCCAGCGCCAGGGTATACCCCTCCCTGGGAAATGAAATGAGGCTGTTCT
>DATJYH010000319.1:0-3484 GCA_035499675.1 Puia sp. | reverse complement strand
GGGAAGTGGGGTTTGACCCAAAACAAAAGGAGTACCAGCAGGTACTCCCTTCGTTGCAGGCCGGCAAATACCGGCAATTGCTATAATATTACAGGTCGGCTGGTTTTAGTTTCCTGGGAATTTTTACATCCAGCTCCAGGGGTTTTCCGTTTCTTATAATTTTTATCTTAATGGAGGGTTTTGTGCGGGAAGCCCTGTATGTTTCGGCGAGTTCGCCGGCACCGTTCACGGGTTTGCCATCCAGCGAGGTAATGATATCACCCTCTTTCAAACCGGCTTTTTCAGCGGGGGATTCATCATCCACATCCAATACTTTTACACCCTTGCCGTTTTCCGTATCCTGTGCCTTGATGCCCAGTCTTGGAGACGCGGAACTGTTCCATGAATATACCCTCGGTGCAAGGTTCAATTCAATATCAGGGCTGACCCTCGGCATTTTGAAATTGTAGAAATATTTCATTTCGCCGCTTTTTCCCAACGTGGCCGTGGCTTTTTGTTCCCTGCCTTCGCGGGTATAGGTCACCACTACCTTATCCTCCGGTTTATGTTTGCGGATGGTTTTTGTAAGGTCTTCCGGGTCGCTGATATTTTCTGAATCAATCTTTGTGATGTCATCACCTTTTTTCAGCCCTATTTTTTCGGCTGCACTTCCTTCTGTCACGGACTCAATCTGTGCACCTCCTGCCCTGGCCTTTTCCGAAGAAACACCCAGGAAGGCGGTGTTGGAAGCAAAAAAAACATTGTCGTCAGACTTAAAACTCCAGGCGCCTCCCCGGAAGGGTGAGTGCGGCGGCATGGGAGGCATCGGCGGGATCAATGCAGCCCCGTCCCCCCAATCCCCGCTATATTTCCTTACTGAAATATCCGCGTCATCAAACTGTTCCGCGGGTTTGCCATTGATCAGGACCTGGCCATCTTTGATTTCCACTGTAAACTTGCTGTCCTTATCGCCTTTTTTCTTTATAATGATCTCCTGCACCTTTGCATCCTTATCATCATCCTTTTTCAGGGTATCTATCGTCAGGACCTGGGAAAAGCCTGCTCCATGCAACATCAGCAGGGCAGCAGACCATACGGACATTTTAAACAGGTATTGTTTCATTGTAACCATTTTTTAAGATGTTTATAAATAATCTACGTGAAGCTTCGTATTTCAAATATAGGGATTTTTATGAAATACGAAAAATTTCGGAAATGAATCTGCTGAATTAACGAATCCTTTGGATTTGCGTTAAAATGGGGTTGATTAGCTTTTTATAACAGGGATTTGACCTTGTCGATGACGGCACCCAGCTGGGCGGTGTCCTGTCCCCCGGCAGTGGCCAGGGTCCGTTGTCCGCCACCCCCTCCCTTGATCAGGGGAGCCACCTGTTCCCTGATGATTTTGGTAGCATCCAGGTTTTTGGCAGTGGCCAGGGTTTCATCCAGCATCAGCACAATATTGGCCTTGCCATGGATACCGGCAGCCAGGATAACGACGTAGTCTTTGAGTTCGGCTTTCAGGTCAAAACAAAGTTTCTTCAATGCATCAGGATGGCTTACTTCCACCTGTGCACCGATAAACTGGCTGCCGTGAACTTGTTGAACCTTTTTTAAGAGGTCTTCCTTTACCTGTTGCAATTGACGATTCTCCAGCGATTCCAGCTTTTTCTTCAGGTCGCTGTTTTCAGCCTGCAGGGATTCAACGGCTTTCAACGGATCAGCGGCGCCCTTTAATTTTTCGCGGAGGCTGTGGAGAATTGCAAACTGATCTTCCACGTAAGTCGAAGCCACAGGCCCGCTCACCGCTTCCATCCTCCGCACACCGGCTGCCACGGCTGTTTCATGTTTTATTTTAAAAAAGCCCAATGCTCCCGTTGAACCCACATGGGTACCGCCGCATAACTCCATGGAATAGCGGGGATCGATGATCACGACACGGACCATATCTCCATATTTCTCTCCAAACAAGGCCATGGCTCCCATTTTTATGGCTTCGTCCCTGGGCATCTCCCGGATCACAACGGGAATGTTTTCGCGAATCTTTTCATTCACCAGTTCTTCAATCTTCCTTATTTCCTCCTCGGTAACCCTGGCAAAATGGCTGAAGTCGAACCGGAGATATTCATCGTTCACCAGCGATCCCTTCTGCGCCACGTGGGTGCCCAATACCTGCCGGAGGGCAGCATGCAGTAAATGCGTGGCGCTGTGATGGATCTCTGTTTTCTTTCTTTTCCCGGTATCTACCTTCGCTACCAGCTCCGCAGATGGATCGGAAGGCAGTTTTTCCGCCATATGAATGATGATGTCATTTTCCTTTTTGGTATCTGTAATGGGAACAAGCTCGTTTCCGACCTGCAACACACCCGTATCGCCTGCCTGTCCGCCGCTTTCCGCATAAAACGGTGTGGCTTCCAGCACCAGCTGGTACAATTCCTTTCCCTTTGCCTTCACCTTGCGGTAGCGGGCAATCTTTGTTTTTGTTTCCAGGGAATCATACCCCACAAACTCCAGCAGCGGATCCTCCATCAGCACCACCCAGTCGCCCGCATCAATAGCTGTTGCCGCCCTGGAACGGTCCTTTTGTTTTTTCATTTCGGATTCAAAACCCGCTTCATCCACCCCGATATTTTTCTCCGCGGCTATGAGCTTGGTAAGGTCAAACGGGAAGCCATAGGTATCAAAAAGTTCAAAAGCATCCTTTCCGCTGATCGTGTTTACCGGCAAAGTCCCCGAAGAAGCCGGGTTCAGCATGGATTGCAACATCTCATCTATTCTTTTCAAACCCTTATCCAATGTCCGCAGAAATGCTTCCTCCTCTTCCTTCACCACCTTTCCTACAAAATCAACCTGCTTCTGCAATTCCGAAAAAACGGTTTCAAACTGTTTGGCCAAAGCCGGTATCAGCTGGCATAACAGGGGCTGCTTATAACCCAGCTTGGAATAATAATAACGGACGGCACGCCGCAATATCCTGCGGGTAACATAACCCGCACCGGTATTGGAGGGCAGTTGTCCATCTGAGATGGTAAATGCAATAGCCCGCAGGTGATCGGCGATCACCCTGAATGCAACCGCTTCATCCCAGGCTGCGCCTGAAGCAGCCGTAGCAGCGCTGTCGTATCGTTTGCGGGTGATCTTTTCGGTGAGTGCGATGATACCGCTGAAAATATCGGTGTCGTAGTTGGAAGTCTTGCCCTGCAGCATCCGCACCAGCCGTTCAAATCCCAGTCCCGTATCCACATGTTTGGCGGGCAGGGGTTCCAGGCTTCCATTTTTAAGCCGGTTGAACTGGATGAACACGATGTTCCAGATCTCGATCACCAGCGGGTGGTCATTGTTTACCAGCGATCTGCCGTCCACTTTTTTTCTTTCTTCCTCCGACCTGCAATCAATATGTACCTCCGTGCAGGGTCCGCAGGGGCCTGTATCCCCCATCTCCCAGAAATTATCTTTCTTCTTGCCTGGTAATATCCTTTCGGCTGCGATCCATTTTTCCCACTCA
>DATJYH010000318.1:0-10199 GCA_035499675.1 Puia sp. | reverse complement strand
AACGTAAATGTGGAGATCAGTATGATCGCCGCCCAGTGATAGACTTTTTTTTATTGGATCACCTTCAGTTCCCTGCCTATTTTACTAAAGGCGGCAATGGCTTTGTCGAGATGTTTTTGCTCATGCGCAGCACTCAGTTGTACACGGATCCTTGCCTGCCCCTTTGGCACCACCGGGAAGAAAAACCCGATCACATAAATACCTTCATCAAGCAATTTGGCGGCAAAGGTTTGTGCCACTACTGCATCATAGAGCATGATCGGCACGATGGGATGATCCCCGGGTTTGATATCGAATCCGGCTGCAGTCATCTGTTGCCTGAAGTAGCGGGTATTGTATTCAAGTTTGTCCCTTAGCTCCGTGGTTTCACTCAGCATGTCCAGGACGGCAATCGACGCGCCTACGATGGAGGGGGCCACGCTGTTGGAAAACAGGTACGGACGGCTGCGCTGACGGAGCATCTCGATGATTTCTCTGCGCCCGCTGGTAAATCCACCGTTGGCACCGCCAAGGGCCTTGCCAAGCGTTCCGGTAATGATATCGATCCTCCCCATCACACCCCGGTATTCATGCGTGCCCCTCCCCGTCTTCCCCAAAAAACCCGAGGAATGGCTGTCGTCGACCATAACGATTGCGTCGTATTTGTTGGCCAGGTCACAAATCTTATCGAGTTGGGCAATCGTCCCATCCATGCTGAAGGATCCATCCGTAACGATGACCCGGCTCCTTGTCTTTTCGGCCGACTTCAGCTGTGTTTCCAGGTCTTCCACATTGTTGTGCCTGTACCGGAACCGCTGGGCCTTGCAGAGCCTGACCCCGTCGATGATGGAAGCATGGTTAAGTTCATCGGAAATGATGGCGTCGGCTTCGCCAAACAGGGGTTCAAAAACGCCGCCATTCGCGTCAAAGGCGGCTACATAGAGAATGGTATCTTCTGTTCCGAGGAAACGCGCAATCTTCTGCTCCAGCTCCTTGTGAATATCCTGCGTGCCACAAATAAACCGGACGCTGCTCAATCCGTATCCCCGGGCGTCGATGGCGTTATGGGCCGCCTCGATCACCCTGGGATGTGATGAAAGACCCAGGTAATTGTTGGCACAGAAATTCAATACGGTTTTACCACCCACCACAATTTCGGCCCCCTGCTCGGAGCTGATCACGCGTTCCGATTTGAAAAGACCGGCGTTTTTTATTTCTTCCAGTTCAGTGGCGATGCGTTTGACGAAATTTTCGTTCATGGCTGACTTTTTGAGCGGAACAAAGATAAGTACTGGAGCCTCCGGCCAGCTAAAATTGCGGCCAGTAATTTTACCAGGCCAGAAGGATGCGTTCGCCATTTTTTCCGCGACTGTTAAGGTTTTTTAAGAATTCGGTAACATTTTTTTCTTATCTTCGTCCTGTTAAGAGAAACCTTTTCTCATGATACCAAAAACCTTTATCCGGATGCTGCTTCTCGCCATGCTTATTTTCACAAGCATGTTTGTCTTTTCCTACGCCAGGCTCCATAAAACGGTTAAGGAATGTTGTTCGGATGCTGAAAAATGTGATCAGCAGCGCAACCCGACCGAATCTATTATTTGGGAAGCTTTTTCCCATAACCTGTTGAGCTGCCGCTGACCGGCACGTTCCCCCGTTGTATAAAAGGACTCCCCGGGGAGACCATAAAAAATACGGCCTGCTGTAACTTTAGGCAGGGGAGGAGCGTATTACTTTAAAATAGCCAGGAATTATTAGTTTTCAGATAGTCGCTGCTTATGACAGAGAAAGAATACAACGAATGTGTTACCCAGTTTGCTGACAACGTGTACCGCTTTATCCTGAAAAACCTCAGGCATGAAGAAGATGCCCGGGACGTGGTGCAAACGGCTTTTGAGAAGCTCTGGAGAAACCGTGCGGAAGTGAACCCGGAAAAAGGGAAGTCCTACCTTTTTACCATTGCCTATCACCAGATGATCGATCATTTGCGGAAAAATAAGAGAATACAGTTAAGGGAATCATTCCCCGAGGAAACGGGCATCCAGGACCGGCCGGTACACCGGGTTAAAAAAGTGCTTGAAACGGCCCTGGCCAGGTTGAACGAAACACAACGTTCACTGGTGATGCTGAAGGATTACGAGGGTTATTCCTATGAGGAGATCGGGCAGATTACGGGATTGAATGAAAGCCAGGTCAAAGTGTACCTGCACCGGGCCAGGATACAATTGAAGAATTACCTGGTAAGCCCGGAAAATGTTTTGTAAGCCGGTTACAGGCGGCGGTGATCGCCGGCCGGTATCAAGAAGTTTGAATCATGGATATCAACAGAAATAATTACGAAGAGTTTTTCCTGCTGTACGTGGATGAGGAATTGTCTGCCGCGGAAAGGAGAGCTGTTGAGTTTTTTGTTCGGGAAAACACGGACCTGGAGGAAGAATTTCTGATGGTGCGGCAAACAAAACTCAACCCCGATACCCGGATAGTTTTTGACGACAAGGAATCGCTGCTGAAAAATGCAGGTGAGCAACCACTGATCGGGCATCATAACTATGAAGAATATTTTCTCCTGTACGCAGATGGTGAATTGGATCCCACGGGCAGGCAGGCTGTGGAAAAGTTCGCAGCACAACAACCCGCGCTCCGGGGGGAACTGGACCTGTTCCTACAGGCGCGCATGGAACCTGATCCCGCCATCGTATTTGCATGTAAAGATTCCTTATACAGGCATGCGGAAACCAGGAAACTGCCAGCTATGCCCTGGTTTCGGATCGCTGCAGCGGCCATGATACTGCTGCTCGCCGGCTGGCTGGTATTTGAAAACAGGGATACTACCGGTCACCTATCAACGATTGCACAGGGTGGAAAAACCGGGAAAAACAGCGGTCCGGTGAAAAAAAATGAGCCCAGTGTTGTAACCCCGGTTGCCGGTGCCCCGTTATACTCACAGGAACAGAAAAACGGGAAGGACATGAGTAAGAAAGAATCCCCTGCTTTGTCGAGGCAACGGGCAAAAGACAATATCGTGGATCAACCGATTTCCGGTTCCGGAAAAACGGCCACCATAACTGACTACCCGGTTGAAAACAACAGGAAGCAGGCGAGCATGATAAGTATCGCCCGGATCGCCAACACAAAACAAGATCCTGCTAAAACGGTTCAACCTGACAAAGTGGACCCGGTTGCTCATCCCCTGGTTGGCGCCAGCCAGGAAACCGCACCACAGGATGTGGCGGTCGGTGGCCCGGATGTCAATCCTTATGCCAGGCAGGCTTCTCTGAATGAAATGCTGTCTGACGGTGAGGATGGGATCAGGATCATGGCTTTCTCCGCCAAAAAAAATACCATGCGTGGATTGTTCAGAAAAGTATCCCGCGTTTTTGAAAAAACTACCAGTGTTGACAACGAAAGCAAGGAGGGACTGCTCGTTGGAAATCTCCAGGTACCATTAAAAAAGTAAAGTAAATAGAAGCAAATATGAAACAGCAATTATTATTACTGCTGGCAGGGCTTTGCCTGTACCTGCCAGGGTGGGCTCAGACCGATACGACCGGCAAAAGCAATACAGGCGACACCATCCGGATCGGCTCAATGATCATCATAAAACAGGGTGGCCATGATATCGACGATGGAAAGGAAGTTCATGTTTATAAAAGACATTATTACAAACCTTCCAATATCAGTACCAACTGGGTTATTGTCGACATCGGTTTTGCGAATTTTAACGACCGGACAAATTACCAGTCAACCTCTGCCCAGGAGTTTGCACCCGGTTCCACCAGCGACTGGTTTAATCTTCGCTACAGTAAATCAGTGGACGTTAATATCTGGCTTTTTATGCAGCGGCTAAACGTGGTAAAACATGTGGTGAACCTGAAGTACGGCCTCGGCATTGAATTGAATAACTACCGGTACACGGAGAACATCAAGTACCTGACCAATCCTACCAAGATCATCATGGACACCATCCAGTACAGCAAAAACAAACTGGCAGCAGATTATGTAACCGTACCCTTCATGCTCAATTTTGATTTTACACCCCATCGCCGGAACGGGTTCGGGATCAGTGTGGGCGCCAGTTTTGGCTACCTGTATTCATCGCGTCAAAAACTCATCAGCCCGGAATTCGGCAAACAGAAAACCCACGACAATTTTGACCTGAACCCCTGGAAGATATCCTGGATCGGTGAGGTGCAATTGGGCCCCGTAAAATTGTTTGGCTCCTATGCCACCCAAAGCATGTATAAAAAAGGGCTTGACCAGGTACCTTATACCTTTGGCTTAAGACTGAGCAACTGGTAAGACCTTTTCCAGAAAGTGGAAAAAGGTTCTTATTGAGAAATAAAATATTTATAAACCGTTGTCATGTTCATGACAACGGTTTATTTTTTGAGCTCAGGCAAGGAACTGTTAAAACTTATTCACGATCGAAAATATTTACCCTTAACGAGGCGTTGAATATTGTCAAAACCGGCCATTATGACCCTTAAAAAAATGTTTCTTTTCAGCCTGCTGGCATTCATTCTTTTTGCATTCAGGGATGCCAACAACAGGAGGAGCGTTCACAGACGTTTTTTTAACCGGCACCTCGATGGCGACATCTATATCGAGGTGGTTAAAAGTAACTATGAATTAAAAGTTTTTGACCAGGATGGATGGTATGCTACTTACCCTGTAGTGTTTGGCAGCAAATCACTCGATGATAAGATGATGGCCGGCGATCGCAAAACGCCCGAAGGAGAATATCATATCGTTTCCAAACGTCCCCATGAAAAATGGGATAAAATGATGCTGATCGATTTTCCTACCAAGCTGGACTATGAAAAATTCAATGCCAGGAAGGCACAGGGACTGATCCCAAGAAGCGCACAGATTGGAGGAGGCATCGCCATACATGGTACATGGCCGCACGATGATATTGCCGTAGATCTGTACCAGAACTGGACGAATGGATGCATCGCCCTCAAGAACGAAGATTGTGATGAACTTTATGATATGATCAGGATCGGTACCAAGGTTACGATCCAACGATAATCAATGGAACCATTCTTTTAACACAAAAAACCCGGATGCTTAACATCCGGGTTTTTGTTTGATGACATCAGCGGTGGCGGACCAACCGCCGGTTATAGTTTTTTATTCTTAATTTCTTCCACAATGCCCGGATCCAGGAGGGTGCTGGTGTCGCCCAGGTTGCCTGTTTCCCCTTCGGCAATCTTGCGGAGTATCCTCCGCATGATCTTGCCGCTTCTCGTTTTAGGCAGCCCGGGCACGAATTGTATTTTGTCAGGTTTGGCAATGGGACCGATGATGCGCTGCACGGTTTGGGCGATGCCCTTGCGACGGAGTTCTTCATCGTCGCCCTGGCTATCGGAAACCACGTAGGCATAGATGCCTTGTCCCTTGATTTCGTGCGGGTAGCCGACGACGGCGCTTTCCACCACACCGGTATGCATGTTGATGGCGTTTTCAACTTCGGCTGTGCCTATCCGGTGGCCGCTTACATTCAGTACATCGTCTACCCGCCCCGTGATCCGGTAGTTGCCCGATTCATCACGCAGGGCTCCATCTCCCGTAAAATACAGCCCCGGGTAGGTGGCAAAATAATTTTGCCGGCAGCGGTCGTGATCGCCATACGTGGTCCGGATGATGGAGGGCCAGGGGAACCTGATACACAAATTCCCGGTAACATTATTGCCCTTGATTTCTTCGCCTTTTTCATCCACCAGCAGGGGTTGTACACCCGGCAGGGGTAATGTGGCATGGGCCGGTTTTTCCGGTGTAACCCCGGCCAGGTTGGAGATCAGGATGCCACCGGTTTCAGTTTGCCACCAGGTGTCCACGATCGGGCATTTGCCCTTGCCGATGTGCTGATGGTACCAGTGCCATGCTTCTTCATTGATCGGTTCTCCAACAGTGCCCAGTACTTTCAGCGAGTTGAGTTTTTTATTCTTTACAAAATCAAGGCCGAAACCCATCAGGCTGCGAATGGCTGTGGGAGCGGTATACAAGACATTCACATTGTATTTATCAACAATGTCCCAGAACCTTCCGGCGTCCGGCCAGGTGGGGATTCCTTCAAACATCAGCGAAGTGGCCCCGGCGCTGAGTGGGCCATACACGATATAGCTGTGCCCGGTAATCCAGCCGATGTCGGCCGTACAAAAATGAATATCGCCGGGATCATACTGGAATACGTTTACAAAGGTGTAGTTGGTGAATACCATGTAACCCCCGCAGGTGTGCACCACTCCCTTGGGTTTGCCGGTGGATCCGGAAGTATACAGGATAAACAGGATATCTTCCGCATCCATGGCTTCGGCCGGAAAATCCGGGTTGCCCTGTGTTTCCACTTTCCTGATCTCATCTTCCCACCACACATCCCGCCCCTTGATCATGCTCACCGGCATACGCGTTCTCGTCAGCACGATCACCCGTTTTACGGATCGGCTGCGTACCAGTGCATCATCGATGACCGACTTTAACGGAATTTCCTTGTTGCCCCGGTAACCTCCATCTGCCGTTATGATAACGCTGCATTGCGCGTCGTCGATCCTGTCGGCGATGCTTTGTGCGGAGAACCCGCCAAAAACCACCGAGTGAATGGCACCGATCCTGGCACAGGCCAGTACGGCAATGGCCAGTTCCGGAACCATGGGCATATAAATACAAACCCGGTCGCCTTTTTTGACCTGGTTGTTTTTAAGTACCTGCGCAAACTGGCAGACCTTAAAATGCAGTTCTTTATAGGTAAGGACCCGGTAATGTTCCTCGGGATCGTTGGGCTCCCAGATGATGGCCGGCCGGTTGGGATTTTCTTTCAGGTGCCGGTCCAGGCAGTTTTCGGTAATGTTGAGGGAACCACCCTGGAACCAGGTAACTTTTGGATCCGTGAAATTCCATTCCAGCACTTTATCCCAGCTGCGTTTCCATTGAAAATGCCCGGCAATTTCTCCCCAGAATGCTTCCGGGTTTTCGACGCTTTTCCGGTAGGCTGACTGGTATTCTTCCAATGATCTGATTTGGTAAGGAAAATTCATACGGCAACTAAAATTTTTAGAGCATAAATGTAAAACTTAAACGATTACGATCGGTAAAGACCACCAGGGCGGTTGCCGGGGTGACCGTCGTGATTGATTGTTTTTTTTCCTATCTTATGTGCCCAAACTATTGCTTGTATAATGAAAATAACTGCATCTTTAATTCAATTCACACTGATAGCTGCACTCGGGGGGCTGCTTTTCGGTTTTGACACGGCGGTTATTTCCGGTACCACCAGCGACCTGGTGCGCGTTTTTCGCCTCGATGATTTTTACCTGGGCCAAACGGTAGCGATTGCACTGTATGGAACCATTCTCGGTTCCGTGCTGGCAGGTTTTCCCGCTGAAAAATTTGGCAGAAAAAAAGTACTGATCACCGTGGCCCTGCTTTATCTCAGCTGTGCGCTGGGCTGTGCTCTGGCGAAGAACTGGTACATGTTTCTTTTTTTCCGTTTCCTCGGCGGTTTGGGTGTAGGCGGATCCTCCGTAGTAGCGCCGCTGTATATCGCGGAAATTGCCCCACCGGCGTTGCGGGGCAGGCTGGTGGGACTGAATCAGTTCAACATCGTTTGCGGAATACTGCTCGCGTTTCTTTCCAATTACCTCATTGCACGCAACATTCACGAAGACGCCTGGCGCTGGATGCTCGGCGTGCAGGCCATTCCAGCCACCCTGTTTTTCCTGTTGCTGTTTTTTATCCCTGATTCTCCACGCTGGCTGGTGAAGCAGCGAAGGGATGAGGAGGCCAGGAAAGTATTATTGAATACGGGGATCGGTAACCCCGATGAAGTGATCCGGGATATCGAATCCTCCATCCATGCTGAAAGGGCCGAACGGAACGAGCCGCTGTTTTCCGCCAAATACCGCCGCCCCATCCTGTACGCGGTATTGCTTGCCATGTTTAATCAACTCGCAGGCATAAATGCTATTTTATACTATGCGCCGAAAATATTTGAACAGGCGGGTTTTGGAAAGGACGCTGCCATGCTCCAGTCTGTCGGCATCGGCCTCACCAATCTGGTTTTTACCATCCTTGCCATGACGTTGATCGATCGTTTTGGCCGGAAAACCCTGATGCTGGTAGGTTCAATAGGCATGATCGTTTTTTTGTCGCTCTGCGCCTCTGTTTTCTATCACCCCGCTGTGCAGGACAAGCTGTTGCTGCTGTACCTCGTGGGATTCATCGCGTTTTTTGCTTTTTCACAGGGTGCGGTGATATGGGTGTTTATTTCAGAAATATTTCCGAACAAGGTGCGGGAAAAGGGACAGTCGCTGGGCACGTTTACACATTGGGCGATGGCCGCGATCGTTACCGGCATTTTCCCGGTAGTGGCAAGCCGTTATGGGGGAGGCATTTCCTTTACTTTTTTTGCCTGTATGATGTTCTTGCAGTTACTGTTCGTTTGGAAAGTAATGCCGGAAACAAAGGCCAGGTCGCTGGAGCAAATTCAGCAGGACCTGGGCATCGATTGATCGTCAGCACGCCGATATGATTATACGCCTGTTTTTTTGGTTGCTCCCGGTGGCTATCTTCCTGGCGTCCTGCCGGGGTGGTACTACACAGGAAGCTGTGAATACATCGGCCTCACAGACCGATTCCGGGTGGGCACTTACTCCGTTCAAAAAACTGGATGCAGTCAACCCCGTCCTGGTTCCCGGCCAGGGATCTTTCCGGTGCCCGGTCAGGAAGGCAAACGTCCGCTGGGAGGAAAAAGATGTTTTCAACCCGGCCATCGTAGTAAAAGATCAAAAACTGTGGATGTTGTACCGGGCGCAGGACCGGGTTGGACATCCCGACGGAACCTCACGTATAGGCGTAGCCGAAAGTACGGATGGGCTGCATTTTTCCCGGCATGCCGCGCCGGTGGTATATCCCGACAACGATGCATGGAAAAAATATGAGTGGGAGGGAGGTTGTGAAGACCCCCGGGTGGTGGAAGATGGACAGGGAACCTATTATATGACCTATACGGCTTTTGATGGCCGGCTGGCGAGACTGATGGTGGCCAAATCAAGGGACCTGCAGCACTGGACAAAACAAGGACCCGCTTTTGCAAAGGCCTATGCCGGCAAGTACCTCGACAAATGGTCAAAATCGGGATCGATCGTTTCCCGGTATACAGATGGCAGGGTGATCGCTACAAAAATCAATGGTAAATACTGGATGTACTGGGGCGACCAGTATATATGGGCAGCCACCTCCGATGACCTGCTGAACTGGCAGCCAGTTGAAATGCAGCCGGGAGAAAAACCCCCGATTGCCTTAAGGGGGCAGGCCCTCAACATGCCTGAACTGAAAATTGTTGTGCCCACAAGGCGTAAAAAATTTGACAGCGACCTGGTTGAATCCGGTCCCCCCGCCATGCTCACCGATAAAGGGATTGTTCTTATTTATAACAGCCGCAACGACCCAGCTGTCGGAGACAGCAGCCTGGTGGAGGGCACTTACGCAGCCGGGCAGGTTTTGCTTGACAGGAACAACCCTTTGCAAATCATTGATCGCATGCCTGGCTATTTTATGAAGCCGGACAAACCCTATGAACAAAGCGGCCAGGTGAACCAGGTTTGTTTCCCGGAAGGACTGGCATGGTTTCAACAGCGGTGGCTGCTCTACTATGGAACAGCAGATTCAAAGATTGCCGTGGCGGCGAAAGAATGAATGTTAAGCCGAAGGAAGTCCGGGTATGAACTGGTCGGATAATTTTCTAAACAACCAACCGTCAATATTCATCTATGTCGTCATCAACTGAAATCCGTAAAATCATCGTCGCGTCTTCGCTCGGCACGCTGATCGAATGGTATGACTTCTATATTTATGGGAGTCTTGCCACGGTGATCGCGAGCCAGTTCTTTCCCAAAACCAATCCAACGGCCGCGCTGCTGTCCACCCTGGCTACTTTTGCGGCGGGGTTTATTGTACGTCCCTTTGGAGCGCTGGTGTTTGGCCGCATCGGCGATATGGTTGGCCGCAAATACACCTTCCTGCTAACGTTGATCATTATGGGCGGATCCACGTTTGCCATCGGACTGATACCAGGGTATGAAAGCATCGGCTTTGTAGCGCCCCTGCTGGTGCTCTTGCTGCGGCTGCTGCAGGGACTTGCATTGGGCGGAGAATACGGCGGTGCGGCAACCTATGTAGCGGAACATGCACCCGATCACCGGAGAGGTTATTTTACTTCCTGG
>DATJYH010000317.1:0-9589 GCA_035499675.1 Puia sp. | reverse complement strand
GATTGGAATGGAAAAAGATGTCATCCTGGTGAGCGGGGCGTTTGGAAGATCGGCCGTGTCCAATCTATTCAGGAAAAGCTTTATCTCCGAGGCCATTTCCGCGCACCGGATTCCGCTTTTTGTGGCACATCCCTGAGCGTAAAAGGAAGCCGGATTGACAGCACTTTCATTGTTTGACAAATGTCATAACACCTGCTAATAGGCATCATGGAAGATCGGTCACAGCCGGAATACATTTGGGTAATTGTTTTTTTATGAAAAATATATTATTGGCCATCGACGCCGGTAAGGTTGACAGGAGCACAGTTGATTTTGCCTGCTACATGGCACGACTCACGCATTCCCACCTGAATGGTATATTCCTGGAAAATATTGCCGAGGGAACTGTTCCCCAATTAAAAAGTCTTTATGGTCTCCCTTATGTGGAAAGCATAGTAGCTACGGACCTGCCTGAAAATCGTAAAAAAATGGCGGTTGCGGAAGAACATATCGAACTGTTCCGTGATGCCTGCTGTAACCAGGAAGTGAGTTGTACCACCCGTGTGGTAAGGCAAACACCGGCCAAAGAGATCATTTCCGAAAGCCGATTTGCAGATTTGCTGATCGTAGGGGCTTCCACTTCTTCTGAGAAGAAAATGGAAAGTACACCTACGGCATTTGTACGTGACGTGCTGGCGGGTGCTGAATGCCCGGTAATCATAGCGCCCTACAGTTTCGACACGATTGACGAAATACTGTTCACCTACGATGGAAGCCGCTCTTCCGTTTTTGCCATAAAACAATTTACCTACCTGCTGCCGGAACTGGTGAGTAAAAAGATCGTTGTGCTACAGGTAAAAGAAAGTGACAAAGCGGGCGGGAACGAAGAAGATAAGATCAGGCCATGGCTGACTACACACTATGCAAATTTTGAATTTCAATACCTGGAAGGGAGGGCCACTGATGAATTGTTTGCTTACCTGCTGGAAAAGAATAACATTTTTGTTGTGATGGGCGCTTTTGGAAGGAGCCAGTTGTCCAATTTCATTGCCCGCAGCACGGCGGAATTGTTATTGAAAACCATCAACCTTCCCATTTTTACCGCTCACCATTGAATAATTATTATGAAAAAGATCATAGCAGCATTGGACGGGTTAAAGTATTCAGAAGGCACAGCTCAATGTGCTGTCTATATCGCCCGTCAAACCGGTGCACACCTGGTGGGTGTGTTCCTGGATGATGTTACTTATCACAGTTACAAGATATATGACCTGGTACATGAACAGGGAGTGACAGAGGGTGAAATATCGCGGGCCGAATGGCAGGACAATGTTACAAGAAAGGAGGCTGCCCAACATTTTGCAGGAGCCTGTTCGGCGGCGGGCATCCCCTTTTCCATTCATCATGACCGAAATATTGCCCTGCAGGAACTATTGCACGAAAGT
Organism: Puia sp.; assembly: GCA_035499675.1. Taxonomy (GTDB): domain Bacteria; phylum Bacteroidota; class Bacteroidia; order Chitinophagales; family Chitinophagaceae; genus Puia. The sequence continues at coordinate 8,165 of DATJYH010000317.1, read as the reverse complement.
ATTTTTGCCGACCTGCTTGTTATCGATGCCGGGGAAACGCTGACACATTACGAGGAATCGCGGCCTACCCGTTTCATCCGCGAACTTTTGGCCAATCTGGAATGTCCCGTGTTGCTGGTACCCCGCAGGTTTCATGAGCCGGACAGCATCGTTTTATTGTATGACGGCCAGCCTTCTTCAGTGTATGCCATCAAGATGTTCAGCTACCTGTTTCCGGGGATGGAAAAACTGGACACAGAACTGGTTTCTGTGAAACCCGTTTATGAGAGCCTGCACCTGCCGGACAATCACCTGATGAAAGAATTTATGAAAAGGCATTTTCCGGACGCCCGCCACACCGTATTACACGGGCTGCCCGATACTGAGATCCTCAACCACCTCAAAGAAGGATCGCGGCAGTCGGACAATGAGTGGATCGTGCTGGGTGCCTACGAACGGGGAGCTTTGTCGAGATGGTTGAGGCCCAGCATGGCGGATATCCTGATGCAGGAAGTAGACCGCCCTTTGTTTATTGCGCATATTAAATAAATAAAAAAGACATGAAAGGAGTAGTTGTTTACAGAGGTAAATATGGAGCCACCCGGGATTACGCAGTATGGATGGGTGATTTACTCGGCATGCCGGTGGTTGATGCAGCCGATACCGACGGATCGATCCTCATGGGCTGCGATCCCATCGTCATCGGAAGTTCTGTGTATATCGGCAAACTGCTGGCAGGGGACTGGATGAAAAAAAATCTTTCCATGTTGAAGAATAAAAAGCTGTTCCTGTTCATTGTTTGTGGTACGCCCGTAGAAGAACACGAGCAACTGGAGCGGATTGTGCGTAAGAATGTGCCGATGGAAATCCGGAACCGCTGTGAAATCTTTTTTCTAAGGGGAAGAATGCGCCGGAAGGATCTTTCTTTCGGCGACCGGCTGCTGTTAAGAGTGGGCGCGCTGTTTGCCAAAACGCGTTCTCAACGGGAGCGTATGCTGACTGATTTTGACAATGTCAGTAAAATAAATATCGTGCCGCTGGTGGACAAGGTCAATATGTTTCTGGGGGTGGATAAAAAGAATAAAATACGAAGGGAGCACGCGGAAGGCTGAGACAATCCGCCGTGGAATGAATCCAAAAAGATGGATATCATGCCGGTTAATGATGGTACTCATTCAGCATCATTATCCGGTTTTCTATTTTGGCGGGAAATGATTCAATACAGGAAATCCATCGTTTGCGGAAGCAGCATCCTTGTTTTATGCCTGGCCTGGGTATTTCCCATGCTGAGTTTTTCCTGTCACAAACCTGCATTGTTTCCGCCGTATGTACAGGCTTATGACGCCGGCAATTTGCCGGCGTCGCAACGAGGCCGGGATAGTTTGCGGCAGGACACCCTCACCTGTGTATACCTTAGTTTTGACGACGGTATCCTGAAAGGTAGTGAAGTGCTGGATCAAACGGCCTTTTCCGATAGTGTGCCGCTTACCGTTTTCCTGATCGGGAAAAATGTTTTAAGAAATGACAGCACCCGGCGTTTATATGAAGCGTATCGCCGCAATCCATTCATTGAAATCGGAAACCACAGTTTTACGCATGCCGGTGGTCACTATCGCCGCTACTATGCACATCCTGACACGGTAGAGCAGGATTTTATATTGAATGCCGATACGTTGTTGTTGACGGGCGATATCGCCAGGCTGCCCGGCAGGAATTGCTGGCGGATAAATGACCGGAGCAGGGATGATCTCCCCGACGGGAAAGCGGCTGCTGATTCTTTACGGGCCCTCCATTACCGTGTTTTCGGGTGGGACATGGAATGGTCCTATAATGGCGCAGGCAGGCTGGTGGGAACAGCCGATGAAATGCTTGGAAGGATCGACCGGATGGCGCAGCGGAAAAACAGTTTTACCGCAAATCATATTGTGTTATTGTTGCACGACCCCCTTCTCCAGGACAGCAGCAACGTGGCTGAAATCAGGGAATTTATTCATAAATTGAAGGTCAAAGGAAATTACCGGCTTGAACAACTGGGAAAATATCCGTGAATTCCGTGATGAAGGATGTCATCCCGACGCGTGAGAATCGTCATTCATTGTAGCCGGCGTCCCGCTTACCTTCCGTAAAATTTTTGCTCATGTTTGGACAATTGCAACCTGAAGAAATTGAAAAGTTGATCAGCAGCCAGGTGGTGGGTCGCATCGGCTGCCACGCGGACGGCCAGACCTACATCGTACCGATCAGCTACGCCTACGACGGGGTTTATATATATGGCTTCACCCAGGAGGGGATGAAGGTCAGGATGATGCGTAAAAACCCCCGTGTTTGTTTTGAAATTGACAATCTCAAAACAATGGCCAATTGGCAGAGTGTGATTGCCTGGGGGGAATTTGAAGAACTGAAAGACGGCGCTGATCGCCAGCAGGCACTGCTGAAATTGCATGAACGCATCCTGCCCATTATTGCCAGCGCCACCACCCGCATTTCTCCGGAATGGCCGTTTGCCCCCAATGATATAAATTCCATCAAGGGAGTTGTATATCGGGTACGGCTAACCGAAAAAACCGGGCGTTTTGAGAACAACGATGTGCCTTCCTTTTTATACTGGGGATAGTGCCGCCATGCCAGTTGGGGATCCCCGGATCAAAAGCAGTAGCGAGCCATGAACCTGCCCGAAACAATGCAAGCCATGGTCCTGGAAAGGGCCGGGCAGCCGCTTCTCCTGATGAAACTTCCTGTTCCAGCTCCGGGCCCCCGGCAGGTGCTCATTAAAATTATAGCCTGCGGTGTTTGTCGCACGGACCTGCATATCCTGGACGGTGAGCTCCACCATCCCAAGCCCCTGCTGATTCCCGGTCATGAAATTGTCGGTGAAGTTGTTCAAACAGGAAAAGAGGTCAAACAGCTGCTGCCGGGTGACCTTGTGGGAGTTCCCTGGTTGGGATACAGCTGCGGTAGCTGTACCTACTGCCGGCAGGGGCGGGAAAACCTCTGTGAAAATGCACAGTTCACGGGATATACGCTGGACGGCGGATTTGCGGAATATACCGTGGCCAATGAACAATATTGTTTCCGGCTCGACGCATCGCTGGCCAACCCATCGGGTGCGCCGTTGTTATGTGCGGGACTGATCGGATACCGCGCTTATTCCATGATCAATGAGTATGCGACACATATCGGCATATATGGTTTTGGGGCTGCCGCACATATCCTGATACAGGTAGCTTTGAAACAGGGGAAGAAAATATTTGCGTTTACGCGTGATGGGGATACTGCTTCCCAGGCCTTTGCCCTGCAATTGGGAGCCAGTTGGGCCGGGGGCTCGTCCATGACCTGCCCGGTAAAACTGGATGCCGCCATCATTTTTGCACCGGTGGGCGCTCTTGTGCCCAAGGCACTGCGCGATCTGGATAAGGCAGGGGTAGTAGTGTGCGGGGGGATACACATGACGGATATTCCTTCCTTCCCCTACGATATATTGTGGGAAGAGCGAATGATCCGGTCGGTGGCCAACCTGACGCGCAGGGATGGCTTGACTTTTTTAAAACTGGCGCCCACAATACCTGTTACCACCGAAGTAACGCTATACCCCCTTGCGGAGGCCAACCGCGCGGTTGCAGACCTCCGGTCCGGTAACCTGCAGGGTGCGGCGGTGCTGGTCATGCCCTGAATGGTTCCTTCATTTTTAACAGTTATGCGTATAGGTTATGAAACCAGGTCGCGATATTGTTTGCGGATCATGTCATGGAGCAACTCAACATCTTCCAGTTTACACAACGCGGTTCCGGGATTCATGGTAGCGGCCGTGCCACAGGCAACGCCATAGGTAACAGCATCTTCGAGGCTCGCATGCCGCGCAAGGGAATGGACAATGCCGGCTACCATGGAGTCGCCCGCACCCACGGTGCTGGCTTTTTTGACGGTGGGTGGTTTAATGTGTTTTACGATACTGCCGGTAACCAGCATGGCCCCTTCCGGTCCCATCGAAACCACCACTGCTTCGGCGTATCCTCTTTTCACGATTTCCTGTGCAGCCGCCACCGGCGATGAGGCGTCGAGCTGCAGGGCCGCAATCAGTGAATTCAATTCATTGATGCTGGGTTTGATCAGGTGCACACCATGACGCAACGCATGCTGCAACGCGATGCCAGAGGTATCTACAACAAGCCTGGCGTGTTTTTTCTCTGCCACCGCGGCAATTCTTTCAAAAATATTTGTTGGAAATCCTTCCGGCAGACTCCCGCTTACCACGATAAAGGCAGCATCGCCTTCCTGCGCTACCCGGTCCAGGCAATCCTGCCAGATTGCATCCGGCAGCACCGGTCCCGGCATCCCGAACCTAAACTGGTGGTTGGTGGAGGTCTCCAGCACGATCCAGTTTTCGCGGATCTCCCTGCCCGTGTCAACCTGTACCACCGGGACAGCTTCTTCCAGCAACAGGTCTTTTAACAATTTCCCCTGGGCCCCACCGCCGGGGAATATGGCCAATGCCTCTCCGCCCAGTTTTGTAATGGCCCTGGCAACATTGATGCCACCACCCCCTGCTTCCATTTTTGGCAGTGTGCAACTCAATTTTTTTTCCGGTATCAGTTGGGGGACCTCGACACTTTTATCAATGCAGGGGTTGAAAGTAATGGTAATAACTGAAGGCATATAAAAGATGTTTGATGAGAAGGAAGTGATGTTTTCCAAATTTACTGATTCAACACGCCAGCTACCATGATCATCGTCGAAGAGCGCGGGTTTGAGCTGCTTACCGCCTGAAACGTATTGGTTTTACCGTTAATGGGCAACGGGCCGGGAATTTGTGGTCATTCTTTTATATATTTCCTGTTGAGCCAGTTTTTAACCAACTGTGTCAACGCCACATACCCCACCAGGATACCCAGCAACCACCACCAAAAACCGGGTGGAAGTACCACAAATCCCAAAGTGCCTGCCAACGGGGAAACCGTAAGCCAGGAAGCTATCCCTACAATGATCAGCGATGTAAAGATCAACGGCCAGCTGGCACGACTTTCGACAAAGGGTATTTTATTGGTGCGGATCACGTGGATGATCAACGTTTGGGTAAACACGGACTCTATGAACCAGCCGGTATGAAAAAGTGCCGGGTTGTTTCCCGCGCCAAAAAAATGCCAGAGTACATAAAACGTGATGTAATCAAAAATCGAACTAATGGGCCCGATAAAAAGGATGAACCGCTGTATTTCATCGATGGCCCAGCGGCGGGGTTTGATCAGCCAGTCCGCGTCCACATTGTCCGTGGGAATGGCGGTCTGCGAAAAATCATACAGCAGGTTATTGGTCAATACCTGGATCGGCAGCATGGGCAAAAAAGGCAGGAAGGCACTGGCACCCACCACGCTGAGCATATTTCCAAAATTGGAGCTGGCTGCCATCTTGATGTATTTGATGATGTTCCCAAACACTTTCCGGCCTTCCACAACTCCCTGTTCCAGTACCAGCAGGCTGTTCTCCAGCAGGATGATATCGGAGGATTCTTTCGCGATGTCCACGGCACTGTCCACGGAGATACTTACATCGGCTGCCTTTAATGCGGGAGCATCATTGATACCATCACCCATAAACCCCGTTACATGCCCTTTTTGCTGCAGGGCTTTGATGATACGCTGCTTGTGCACCGGCGCCAGCCGGGCAAAAACACTGCAGTGACTCACGGCTTCCGCCAACTCGGCGTCGCTCATTTTTTCGATTTGTCCGCCGAGTAACATCTGGTCTACCTTTACACCTACTTTTTGGCAGATATAACGGGTGATGATCTCGTTGTCGCCGGTAAGTATCTTAACGTCTACTTTCAAATCGGCCAGCCTGCGCAGGGCATCGGGTGCGGATGCTTTCGGGGGGTCCAGGAAAGACAGGAATCCGAGTAAGGTCAATTCCGATTCGTCCTTCACAGCATATACTTTTGTGTCCGTAGAGCCCGGAACTTTTTTGTACGCCAGGGCAATCACGCGAAATCCCTGTGCATTCAGCGCACGCACCTTTTCCAGCGTGGTTTCTCTGCGTTCCGGCGTCATCGCCTGCACTTCGTTGCTTATTTCCACCTGGTTGCAAAGATCCACCAGGCTTTCCACCGCTCCCTTACAAATGATGCTGTGCTGCCCGGAGCCATCACTCACTACCACGGACATACGCTTTCGTACAAAATCAAAAGGTACTTCATCGATTTTCCGGTATTTTTCGCGCACGCCCAACCCGGTAGCCAGTTCCTCGTGATCCAGGATCGCTTCATCCATCAGGTTCTTGAGACCTGTGTGATAATAGCTGTTCAGGTAAGCATAGTCCAGCACTTTCCCGTTGGGGTCTCCATTGGGGTCAAGGTATTGTTCCAGCACAATTCTTCCCTCCGTGATCGTACCTGTTTTATCCGTGCAGAGCACATCCATGGCGCCAAAATTCTGGATAGCATTCAATCGTTTTACGATAACTTTTTTCCGGGCCATTACAATTGCACCCTTTGACAGGTTCACCGTAACGATCATCGGCAGCATTTCCGGGGTCAGTCCAACAGCCACCGCCAACGCAAAAAGAAAAGCCTCCAGCCAGTCGTGCCGGCTCAGCCCGTTGATCAGGAATACCGCAGGCACCATCACCATGATAAATCGGATCATCAGCCAGGTAAACCGGTTGATCCCCTTGTCAAAACTGGTGGACACCTGCTGGCCTACGATATGTGAGGCCAAAGATCCAAAATTGGTTTTGTTACCGGTGTTGACCACCAGGGCGGTGGCGGTCCCACTCTCCACATTGGATCCCAGGAAACAGGTGTTGCAAAGGTCCAGCGGGTTATCATTAGCAATGGCAGCAGCATCCGCATTTTTCTCCACGGGCAGGGATTCACCTGTCAGTGCGGCCTGGTTTAAAAATAGGTCCTTCGCCGACAGTACCCGGACATCAGCCGGCACCATATCGCCCGAGCCAAGGCGCACTACATCGCCCGGGACCAGCAGCTTGAGCGGAACTTCCTGGTCCCTGCCATCCCTGCAAACGGTGGCATGGGTACTCACCATTGCCTTCAGTTTTTCCGCTGCTTTGTCTGCGCGCATTTCCTGCACATACCGCAACACGATGCCCAGTATCACCATGACAAAAATCACCAGGGTGCCTGGCAGATCACCGGTAAGGAAGGAAATGATGCCCAATAGGGTCAGCAGGATAACCAGCGGGTTTTTAAGGTTGTCCAGCAGGCGTTGCCAGGGAGATATCTTCTTTTCCCTGGCCACTTCATTGTATCCGTACTGTTCCAGCCGGCGTTGCGCTTCTTCTTCCGAAAGTCCGCCGGGTTGATAGCCCACCATGGATTCTATCTCTTCCAGCGAGAGATTGAAAACGTGGTTGGATGGAGCATGCGTTTTTGCGGCAGTCGTTTCCATGGGAAAACGATGGTATGTAAAAGTTGAATAGTAAAGACGATGATTCCCGGATGATCGGGAGGATGCGCGACGCAGGGCCGATGGATATCCCCTGCTTCATGCGCTGGACTTCCACCCGGTATCCTGTTATCAGTATCTCAAATAGCTTTGCTGAATACGGATTGTTGTTGCGTTGACCGGAGCAAATGTAAATCGAAAGCCCGACATATATTCCTGATAAAATTCTTTCCGTTCCCGGTAATCCGTACATCTTCCTCGTTCCAGGTTATCAATCCATCTTCTTCCAATTCGCGTAGAATGGGAAAACTGTAAGCCCGGAACAGGGGAAGATGGATGGGGTCCAGTTTTGCTTTACCGGTGCAGGCCAGGTCGAGTATGTACTGGCGGAAAGAAACATCTTCTTCGTTCAGGAAATACCCCTTTTGTACAGCTAGCTGCCCCTGGCTGATCCTTTGGCGGTAATTGTGCAGTTGTTTGTCATTTTGCGCATATGCATTGCCGGTATCACTGATAGCGGATACACCGAGACCCAGGAGCATACCGGCGGGTTGGACGGTGTAGCCCATAAAATTCCGGTAGAGGCGTCCCTCCTGTCGGGCCAGGTACAGTTCATCCGTGGGCAGGGCGAAATGGTCCATCCCGATATCATGGTAACCCTGTTCCAGCAACAGTTCACGACCTGTTTGGTACAGGTGCAGCTTTTCGGCAGGGGAGGGCAGGTCGTTTTCATCAAACAAGCGCTGGCTCCTGCTTGTCCAGGGCACATGCGCATAACTGTAAAACGCGATC
>DATJYH010000316.1:0-3097 GCA_035499675.1 Puia sp. | reverse complement strand
CGGCAGTTACCCGGCCTTCTATCTTTCTTCCTTCAATCCCGTGAGCGTGTTGAAGGGTTCGCTGTCCAAGGCATCGGGAAACGTCAGACTGCGCCGCACCCTGGTGGTATTACAATTTTCCATTTCCATGATCATGCTGATATGTACCTGGGTAGTATATGCGCAGTTGACCTACATGCGCAAAATGGACCTGGGCTTTGATAAAAGCCAGGTGATGACCGTTATTGTAAATACCGGGGAGGATGAGCGCGGAAAAATTTATGCCATGAACAACGACCTGCGACGCTTGCCGGGTGTGAAAGCGGTGGCCTCGGGCAATTGTTATCCCGGAAGCCCGAATATTGATTTGAGTCTTTTTGCTGTGCAAACCAATACCGGAACGGTCAACAAGGCCATTGAATGTTATGGCGTGGATGAATACTACCTGGGTTGCCTGGGGATACCCGTGGTGAAGGGTCGAAATTTTTTGGGCGCAACGGATACCCTGCACAGCATCCTGGTCAGTGAAGCCATGGTCAAACATTTTGGATGGAAGGAACCCATCGGGAAACGCCTGAAATACCCGGGAGACACCTCTGGCAACTACCTGGAAGTGGTGGGTGTGTTTAAGGATTTCCACCAGAAATCGCTGTACAATCCCATTGCTCCCCTGTTGTTATTCTATAGTCCCAACAGCAATATCATGCAGGTAAAAATGAATGACAACGCGCTGAAGGAATCCATTGCAGAGATAGACAGGACCTGGAGAAAATATTTCCCGCAATTGCCCTTTGAATACAAATTCCTGGACCAGGATTTTAATACACAGTACAGCGCCGACCAGAAACGGGGTAAGATATTTGCCGCATTTTCCTTACTAACGATCATCATTACCTGCCTGGGTCTGCTGGGCCTCACCGCCTTTACCACCCAGCAAAAACAAAAAGAGATCAGCATACGCAGGGTCATGGGCGCCAGCATTACACAGATCGTGACACTGATCAGCAGGAATTACCTGCTGCTGGCACTGATCGCCGCTTGTATTGCCTTCCCGGTGGCCTGGTATTTTATGAACAACTGGCTAAAACTATTCTCCTACAATGTGGGATTATCGGCCGTTCCTTTTATGCTCTCAGCCTTCTTTATTTTGTTTACTGCGGTGGCAACGGCCAGTTTTCATTCTGCCAAAGCCGCTTTGTCAAAACCGTCGAAGAATTTGAGAACCGAATAAACATGTAAAACCTGATCTGTTGATCGTCCCGGTGGTTGAACGCCGGGACCTTTATATTGCTGCACGGACGCGTCGCGTGTCGCCATCCTTCCTTCCTCCGTAAGTTTGTATGAAGTTTCTGTTTGTAAACATGTTAATGATGCCCCTTCATTAACCTCAGTAAAAAATGATAAGGTTATGCAAAAGCCAACCAGCTCAGGCCATGCCCCGGTAAACGGTTTGAACATGTATTACGAAATATATGGAGAAGGCGGTATGCCGATGATACTGATCCACGGGGGTGGCTCCACCATTGAAAGTAGTTTTAGCAACCTGATACCCTGGCTTGTGGGTCATTCAAAGATCGTTGCCGTAGAACTGCAGGCCCATGGCCGAACGAGCGACCGGGATGCACCCGAATCTTTTGAACAGGACGCAGACGACGTGGCCGGCCTGCTCAGCCATCTTGGCATCGGCAAAGCAGATTTTTTGGGTTTCAGCAATGGTGGCACTACCTGTTTACAAATTGCCATCCGGCACCCGCAGATCATTCATAAACTGGTGATCATATCTTCCAATTATCAGCGGGAAGGCATGCTGCCCGGTATGCTTGAAGGAATGCGGCATGCCACGCTACATGATATGCCCATTCAACTACGGGAAGCCTACCTGGAGGTAGCTCCGGACAAAAATCAATTGCAGGTCATGTTTGAAAAAGACCGTGACAGGATGATCTATTTTACAGACATCCCGGATGAAGCCCTTCGTTCCATCAAGGCGCCCTCCCTGCTGATGGTGGCGGACCGGGATGTGATGACAGTCGCCCACGTGCTGAAAATGTCGCAGCTGATCCCGGATGCAAGACTGGCCGTTTTGCCCGGTACACACGGATCATTTATCGGCGAAATATGTTCCGCCGATAAAGGGAGCGGGCTGCCGGAGATGACGGCCGTGTTGGTAAAAGAATTCCTTGGCAAATAAACCGTCAATAGCTATTGGGTGGCGCTGCTTACTGTCTGGCACATTTTTTTACAGTCCATCACCTGTACGATGGATTGATCAGCCTGCTATCAAAGACATCAGCTGGCTTTCTTTCCCCTGTTGCCTGCGGTTGCCCAATATGTAATAGCGATGATCAGCCATGAAATCAGCGGAACGGCCAGGTAAATAAAAGCAGTCCTCGTTCCCGGGATATGTATCCATGCATAACAAATAACGGAACCGAGGGATATCGATACCATCAGCAGGGAGAGTGTTTTGCGGCGTGCGGGCGTCCACTGCCTGGAAGACAGGTCAGCCAGCAACAGGGCGACAAAAGGGGACAGCACCCAGCACGCGAAAAGAACGACCAGCAAAAAGGAATGATTTTTTCGCCCTGTATGAATCACGAGGTCCAGTGAAAGCAGCAACCCGATGATGCAGATGATCATGGCTGCGAGACCCGGCAAACGGGAGGAAGGAAGATTTTTCAAAGCGCTGTATTTTTATGTGTAACATGTAAAAATCAAATTGTTTGGAGACCCGGGTGTTCCGATGATATAAACAGGACTCAACCGCATTGCTGACAATTTACTCATCATCCGTTTTTCCTTCCGCCACGCGAACATAATACCCGTTGATATCGATAAAAGCAAATTCCCTGAGGCCGTAAGGATGTGTACGTAAATCGTCGGCGAGCGCTATCTTTCTTTCCTTGAATTCGCTGTAGATGCCATCTATGTCCTCAACAAACCACATCAGCGGCAGGCAATGCCGTTGGTTGTTGATGTCGTTTGAAAAACCAGGATCTTCGCCAAATAGCAGGCGCATGTCATCCCTCCTGATGCCGCCATCCTTATCCCCAAAGGTCCATTCATTGTAAAAACCAAGTGTATCACGATAATAGCGCAGCGTTTGTTGCAGGTCCCT
>DATJYH010000315.1:0-2156 GCA_035499675.1 Puia sp. | reverse complement strand
TTCTGCACCCGCAACAACAATTCTTCCAGATTGAAAGGTTTGGTCAGGTAATCATCGGCTCCCTTTTTGAGGCCGAGTACGCGGTCTGCGCTGGTATTCTTCGCACTGAGGATGAGGATGGGTACCTGGTTATTTTGTACCCGGATCGATTCAGTTACATCAATACCGTCCATACCCGGGAGCATCACGTCGAGGATGATCAGGTCAAAATATTCCTGCTGGATGGATTTCAAAGCCTGTGGCCCGTCGAAGGCAGAGGTCACTTCATACTGCTCCAGTTCAAGATTTAGTTTCAGCGCCTCATGAAGGTTCTCTTCATCTTCCACCAGCAGGATGGATTTTTTCGACAGATTTTTCATGCGTACAAATTACGAAAACAGCTGTTGAAAAATAAGCGTGCCATGGACAGCCGGCTAAAATACAACGGTAAAAATGCTCCCGGTCGGGGTATTGTCCGTAACCTCGATGTGTGCGTGGTGATCTTTTGCTATTTTTTTGCAAAGGTACAGCCCCAGGCCCGTGCCCTGGGTGGTGCGGGTGGATTCATGACCGATGCGGTAGAATATTTCAAATATATTTTTTCGTTCGCGGTGAGGAATGCCCGGACCCTGGTCTGTTACCCGCAGCAGGGTATGTGCATGCTCCCGGCTCAACTGTATGGCAATGGTTAAACCCTTCGGCGCATATTTGACGGCATTTTCCACCAGGTTGTTGACCAATATCTCCAGCAGGATCGGATCGCCTGTTATCAGCAATCCGGGTGTAATGCGGATATCCCAGGTTCGGTCCGGAAACCTGTTGCTGAAATCATGCGCGGCAGCATCGACAAGTTTTGACAGGTCCAGTGCTGTTTTTGCCCGTTGGTACCTGCCACTTTCCAATTGTGCGGATACCAGGATATTATTGGTCAGTTTGTCGAGCCGGTTTGTTTCATAAAGGGCCGCGTTGATGATATTTTGCTGTTTTTCTTCCTCAAGCTTGTATTTCTGCAGTGTCTCGAGGTTCAGTTTGGCGACTGCAATCGGCGTTTTTAGTTCATGCGTGACAGCCATCATGAAATTCTGCTGCTGCTGTTGCAGTTTGATTTGTTTTCTTACCGGGACATACACAAACACTGCCCCGGTCATAAAAAGCACGAGGAAGGTCAGGCCCTCGCCGATGTACTGGGCGGTTTTGCGATCCGCTTCAAAAAGTATGCGATCTCTTTTCGCCAGGTAATAGGGGTCATCCAGGATCAGTTGCTGCATTTTGTAGCTGGTCATTTGCCGGTTTTGTTGTTCCAGCGCGATAAACCACCACAGCATCCCGGCAACGATATAGAGGAGCAGGAACCAATAAATAATGGTAGCCAGTAAAAGTCTTTTTTCCCGGAGTATACTCATATCGGTAAGTGGCCGTGATCAGTGGCCTGCAGCTATGTGTTTATTGCCGCACTTTTTCCACCCGGATGCCCGCATTCAATACTTCTTTCAACGGATCTTCCCGCATGATCTGCCGGATGCTGAAGTGATAGTCGCCTGCACGGCTGAATTTTGTAAGCGGTTGCAGCAGTACCCGTTGCTCCCAGATATCATCCATGGCACTGCCCAGCCATCCTTTGTCGTTGCTGGAGAGGGTGAGGTCATATTTTTGGCTTAATGCAGCGGTATCGCCGGGTTGCCGCACACTGGCGCTTATCCAGATGTTGTTGAAATGATAAGCATCCGTATGTCTTATCACAAAATAGATATTGTAGAGCGAAGTGGTATCCTGGATGTTAAAAACAAGTTCTGGCTGGAAACTGCTTTGCCATTGATGGCCGGGAATGGCGACATTTTTTTCAAAAACACCGGTGGTCAGGGTACAGGCCGCCAGGAACAGACAACAGGCAGGGGCCAATAAGAAGTTCTTTTTCAAATCAGGATATTTTTACAAAAATAAGCTCAAAGAAATAAAATGTACAGGGGCTCAACATTCGATTTTCCCCTGCTACAAAACGTTTAGCACCTGTTCCTTTGCCTTCTCCAGCTCATCCTTCATCAGCACCACGAATTTCTGTATGGTGGAGTCGTAGGCTTTGGAACCGGTTGTATTGATCTCTCTTCCTATTTCCTGCAATATGAACGACAGTTTTTTTCCTTTGCTTTCCTCCGGTTCGCCCATAACCGTTTTGAAAT
>DATJYH010000314.1:0-6548 GCA_035499675.1 Puia sp. | reverse complement strand
ATCCCGTGAACAGGCTATAAAAATCCCGCAGGATCAATGGTTCATTCTTTGTTTCGATATCAAGCTGCAGGTAACGAAAAGTCCTGAAAAAAAGGGGTGAATACAGCCTGTCCTGCCCGCCATCGGACATGTATTCGTCGGCGATCCCCATAAGTTTTTTCCCTGCTACCGAATCCCGGTTGCCTTTGACTCCCTGGTCGTTTACCATGGCTTCCGCGTAGCTGAGGCGCAGCAGCGCATTTCTTCCACCACTGGTTCTGAGCACCGGGTAGGCGTTGGTCAGGACCGATTGATCCAGGAGTAGCGTTACATGGCTGTGGGCAGGTATCTGCAAGGGGGACTTGCCGGACAAAAAGGCTTTGTAATCGCGCATATCCATACCTGGTATATTTCCCCGCCTGATGGCTGCAAAGCGCTGCGGGGTTTCTTCCGGCAACGGGATGGCGCGGGGAACAAGCATCCAGTTGCCATCCGTTCCAAAAGTCCGGGTTTTGGCGGGATACCAGAGCACGGACGCCTGTGCCCAGCGGCTGTCGTCGTATCCCGGCTGCTCATAGCCCCATGGATAGTGGTTGCCATCCAGCCTTTCTCCATCAGCGGTAACGATATAGGTGTGCATCTTTTCTTTGTCGATCGGCAGCGGCTGGTAGGAGGAATCCAGGATGATCTTCCAGGATGCGTTGCTGTTTATGACCGATTCCGGGGCGCCATCTCCCTGAAGGATAAAGGCCGTTTGGAAACTAATCTGCGCATAGGGGCGGTACGTCGCAAAATTCCAGACGGTAGCCGCGACCACATTATCGCCTTTTTGCAGGAAAGATGCAATGTCGACTGTTTCAAAGTTCCAGTTGGCCAGATCGCTCCGGGCCGGGCCCGTGGAGACAGACCTGCCGTTCACGTATAACCGATAACGGTTATCTGCCGATACATGAACGACAAAAGAAGCCGGCTTGTCCGGCAGTGTAAAGGATTTCCTGAGGTGGTAGACCCCAAACTCATTCCCGGTAGATCCCGGATCGGCGATCCACCTGGCCGTCCAGTAGCCATGCTGCCATCTTGGGTTGATGACAGCAGACTGTGCCGATACCAAACCGGTTAAGGCCTGGCATAAGAGGAACAATGCGAGTGTTTTTTTGGATTGCATGGCGGATAAATAGTTGACAGGACCTGACGATGATCGATGGCGGATGGCCTTGAGATAGATATGACAGTTGACAGTCCTCTATGCACGATGGCTGACAACATTCAGCCCGCATCCCGTATCTCGAAGCCAACTCCTGACTCCCAACTCCTATCATGCCCACTTCACTTCCCAGCCCTTCCTGTATTCCCTTCTCACAAATTGATTGGCTTCGTCGAAGTTGGTGATCTTCATGTTTACAGCGTCCCACAGCAGTTTCTTTCTGCCGGGGAATCCCTTTCCTCCTGCTCCCCGGATGTTCCAACTCCGCAGTGCAAGGTTACCCATCAGGATGGTTTCGGTCAGTGGTCCTGCATATTCAAATGGCGAACTCAGTTCATTTTTCCCGTAACCCGCGATACATGCGTTTACCCACTGCACATAGTGTCCTTCCGGTACCCGGGCCAGCGTTTTGGGCACGTTGACTTCTTTTGTGCGGGCTGTTGGGAGCAATACAGGATTGGCTCCATAGGTGCCGCACATCATTTTGCCTTTTGTGCCTTCAATGATGACGCCTCCATCTCCCCCACCCATTTGTTCATCGGGGCCCAGCTCCTCCGGACGTTCCGGTATGATGCCACCATCCATCCAGTACAGTTTTACATCGGGCTTCCCGTTTTTACCTGGAAATTTCAGGATCACCGAGGAAGAAATGGGGCAGCTTTCCGGGTAGTAGGATGGGCTCCACATTTTTTCCATCACGTTGCCTTCGCTGCATTCCACCTCTGAAGGATATCCCAGGCCAACGGTCTTGAAGGCCGGGTCGATCAGATGGCAGCCCATATCCCCCAATGCACCTGTGCCAAAGGTCCAGAAGCCGCGCCAGTTAAAGGGTACGTATTCCTTGTGGTATTCTTCAAATTGAGCCGGGCCAAGCCAGAGGTCCCAATCCAGTTCTTTGGGGATTTCATCCGTGGTTTTGGGTTTGCCAAATCCCTGCGGCCACACCGGCCGGTTGGTCCAAACGCGGATGGAATGTGCGTCGCCGACGATGCCGGCATTGTACCATTCCTGCATCTGCCGGACCCCGTCGCCGGAAGCACCCTGGTTGCCCATCTGTGCCACCACCTTGTAGCGTTTAGCCGCTTCCGTTAGCAATCTTGCTTCGTAAATATCGTGTGTCATCGGTTTCTGCACATACACATGTTTACCAAGCTGCATGGCAGCCAGGGCTGCCACCGCGTGAACATTGTCGGGTATGGATACGGATACGGCATCTATGTTTTTATGCTCTTCATCCAGCATTTCCCGGAAATCCTTGTATCGTTTGGCATTGGGGAAGCGCTTGACGGAATCGGTAATCTGCCTGTCGTCCACATCGCAAAGAAAAGCGACGTTGGCGTGGGGGCTTTTGGAAAACTCAAAGAGATCGCTCTTCCCCTTTCCCCCGGCACCGATGCCGGCGATGGTCAGTTTGTCGCTGGGCGCCACAAATCCCCTGCCCAGTACATGCCTGGGTACAATAAAAAATCCTGCTGCCGCCATGGAGGTAGCGCGTAGAAAATCTCTTCGGGAACGGTTGGTTTCATTTTTCTTTTTCATTGCTGGCTATGACAATTGTGATGGATGATTTGAATAATTTGAAAATTGATTGTTAAACGCCGAGGCTCCAGCCATCGCGATAGGTCCTTTTTACAAACTGGTTGGCTTCGTCGAAATTGGTGATCTTCATGTTGGGTCCATCCCAAAGCAGTTTGATTCCTCTCCCCGGATATACATCTTCGTTACCATTTTTCTTCCGGATATCATAACTCCGTATGGCGAGGTTGCCCATCAGCACGCTTTCCGTCAGGGGTCCGGCAATATCAAAATTAGAGCTCAGGTTCTTCGCCTTTTCACTGCCATATCCCGCGATGGCGGCTTCCACCCAGGCGGCATAATGTCCTTCATCTCCCCCTGGCACACGCGCGATGGTTTGTGGCACTTTTGTTTCCCTGGTGCGCGACGTTGGCAGCAGCTGAGGATCGATTCCATAAGTCCCGCACATCATATTGCCCCTGGTTCCATAGAAAAGAACACCATTCCCGCCATCACCCATTACTTCATTTGCTCCCAGCTGGTCCGGCCTGTCAGGCTGTATGCCTCCATCCATCCAGTGGAGTTTGATCTCCTTTTTTCCATCATTGGTTTTAAACGTGAGCGTTATATGGGAAGCGATCGGGCCGCTTTCGGGGAAGTAAGCTTTTTGCCAGTTCTCGATATATTTGGTTGCTACGCTGCACTCGGCTGAAACGGGATAACCTAATCCCAGCACCGCGAAAGCAGGCGCCATGATATGACAGGCCATATCGCCCAGGGCACCCGTACCATAATCCCACCACCCACGCCAGTTAAACGGCAACAGTCCTTCAAAATAATCTTTTTTGGGAGCCGTACCCAGCCATAAATCAAAATCCAGTTCGGAAGGGACCGGTGAAGCAGTCGTGGGCCTGCCAATACCCTGGGGCCAGATGGGCCGGTCGGTATAACAATAAACGGTATGAATATCGCCCAGTAAGCCGGCACGGTACCAGTCCTGCAATTGCCGAACGCCATCGCCGCTTGCCCCCTGGTTTCCCATCTGCGTTACTACTTTGTATCGATGCGCAGCCTGGGTAAGCATCCGGGCCTCATAAATATCATGGGTAAGTGGTTTCTGCACATACACATGCTTGTTAAGCTGCATGGCTGCCATGGCCGCCACAGCGTGGGTATGATCCGGCGTCGATACGGACACCGCATCGATCGACTTCCCTTCCCTGCTCAGCATTTCGCGGAAATCCTTGTAATATTTTGCACGGGGAAATTTTTTCCGTGTGTCCACTGCCTGTCGGTCGTCTACGTCGCAGAGAAAGGCAATTTCGGCCTTGCCGCTTTTATAAAAATGATCAATGTCATCGGCGCCTTTGCCCCCGGCGCCGATCGAGGCAATCATCAGTTTATCACTTGGTGCGGTAAAACCCCTGCCCAGCACATGTCTTGGAACAATAAAAAATCCGGCTGCCGCCAGGGAAGAATTTCTGAGAAACTCCCGGCGGGAGGGCTGCAAATCGTTTTTCTTTTTCATCAGGCAATTTTCGATTGAAGTTGATTAAGAATTTGAGTTGGTAATTTATACAAAAGATGAAAGCGACGAAAAAGAAATCGCTGAATATGAAAAAATTGCTTCGACCTGCCGCTGTGGGACATAAAAATACCCCCTGGAGATAGGAGGTATTCTTAAAAATAATACTAATACAGGTTTTCTTTGGAGAGATCAGTAGGACAGATCCAGGCGTCTATACCAATGAGGCATCGAGCGTGATTTTTGTGTTCAGCAGTTTACTGATGGGGCAATTGAGCTTGGCGTCCTCCGCACTGGCCAGGAATTTTTCTTTGCTGATGCCCGGAATTTTTGCTTTTAGCACCAGGTCGGATCCCGTGATGGCACCGCCTTCGAGTGTTACGGTGGAAGTTACGTCCAGCGAATCGGCTGTAATTCCTGCTTCCTGTAATACAAAGCTCAGCTTCATGGCAAAGCAACCGGCATGAGCAGCCGCAATCAACTCTTCAGGATTGGTCCCTACACCGTCTTCAAACCTGGATTTGTAGGAGTACTGTGTTTTGTTCAGCGTTGTGCTCTGTGTAGTCAGGTTTCCTTTTCCTTCTTTTCCGTTGCCGTTCCATACGGCCGTGGCTGTACGTTTAATAAAAATTGATTTAGTTTAGATAAAAATTTCGAAGATGATGATTTCCTGGGATGATTTTGAAAAAATAGACATCCGTGTCGGAACGATCACGGAAGTTAGTGATTTTCCAAAAGCAAAAAAACCTGCTTACCGGCTCAGCATCGATTTTGGCAGTTGTGGAATTAAAAAATCTTCGGCGCAGATCACGGCGCTGTATCAAAAACCGGACCTTCTCGGGAAACAAGTCATCGCGGTGGTAAATTTCCCGCCTAAACAGATCGCCGATTTTTTCAGCGAATGCCTGGTTTTGGGCGTTTATACCGACAAAAAAGAAGTGGTGCTCCTGCAGCCCCAGCAGCAGGTGGAAAACGGATGGAAAATCGGGTGAGTAGTTAACGGGTTGATTGGTTGCCTGCCCAAAAAACGGCGTCATGCCGTACTGTTAACGAGTTTGGTATATTTGTTATAAGCCGTGGAAGGACTGCAGTCAACATACTATCACTCGCCCATCGGGCTGCTCCGGATTTCGGCAACAGAAAATTATGTACGCGAAATCCACTATATCGATCATATCGAGAAACCGCACCAGGAACCTCATAAAAAGAAATACCCTCCCATCCTGATTCAATGCGTGGAGCAACTGATCCAGTATTTTCATGGCGAGAGAAGGGTGTTTGAGTTCCCGGTACACCAGGACGGGACCGACTTCCAGAAAAAAGTCTGGGATGAACTGATCGGCATCCCCTACGGTAAAACCATCAGCTACCTGGAATTGTCAAGGAGACTGGGAGACCCCAAGGCCATACGTGCAGCTGCTTCTGCCAATGGGAAAAATAACATCGCGATCGTGGTCCCCTGCCACCGGGTGATCGGGTCAAAAAACGACCTGGTGGGTTACGGCGGAGGCATCTGGAGAAAAAAGTGGCTGCTGGAACACGAGGCAAAGATCACCTATGGCATCCAGACCCTGTTCTGATCGCTGCTGCTACCTCCCACCATTTGTACACCCATGATCAGGGTTAGATATTCAACTGGTTGGCCAGTCTTTTCAGCAGCAGCTCGGCCGCCTTGGCAGCAAAACTGATATTGGTCAGGAGATATCCTGCATTTTCAAAACTCTCCTGTGCATTTCGCACATCCACAATGGTTGCCTGTCGCAACTGGAAACGAAGTATCACCAGTTCGAGGAGCTTACGTGAAAGATCAAAATTTTCCTTTGCCAGGTTCAGCTGCTGAAGATTGTTGGTATAGGCCTGCCAGTTTTTTACGGCGTTCGAGGTGTAATTGAGTACCAGGGTGTCCTTAACAAGGTCTGCCGTGCGGACATTTATATCGGCCACCTGTTGTTGTTTTTTATAAATATTTCCGTTGAAGATCGGCACATTGAGGGTGAACCCTACATAAGGCCCGTAATACTGGTTCAATAAGGTGAACCCGGCTGCATACTGGGTACGGGCTAAATTATAACCGGCTCCAAAACTTAGCGAGGGATAACGTAGGGCAGCCACCTGTTTTACGGCAAACTGGTTGATGGTAATTTGCTGGTTGGCGGCTACGATGTCAGGATTGCCGGCCATGGCGTCAAGGAGGGTATTCAGCCGGAGACTGCTGTCAACCAGGATCGTGTCGCTGATCGCAACCGTAGAATCCGGCTTAAGGGTGAGCAGGGTCAGCAAATCGGTGACACCCTGGTCAATGACCAATTGCTGGGCCTGCAGGTT
>DATJYH010000313.1:0-6813 GCA_035499675.1 Puia sp. | reverse complement strand
TACAGCGTCCATATTCGAGGGCAGCTCAAAAGGCAGGTGTCCGCCGGGTTTGTATTTCCCAAACAACACATCCAGCAGGGCCGCATCCGTGGCGCCATAGTTTACAATGAGTGCTTTTGCGTATTGATTGATCTCCGGGATTACCGCCGGACGATCCATATAAATATCTACCACGGTAGGTACTGTTTTTTCCAGGGTAAGCACCTCATCCAGCGCCTGTCCCTTGAAATCCAAATCGCCAAAATGAAAGAACCCCGCGATGGGATTTCCCTTGGTCTCGGGAATCTGGTAGTGAGGAGTTTGCAGCCTGATGATGGCAATGTCCGCTTGCCTGGGATCACTTACAATGGTACCATAAGCAGCAGCAGTTTTCGGGTCAATGTTCCTGATGTAAATCTTCAACCTGCCTGTTGCTAACGGCAATGTATGGTTGTCGTTCTTCAGCAGGGTAAGCGACCGGTGCATGGCATCAATGCCGGCCTGTACAAATTTGGGATTACCCACCATATCGTAGGCCTTGCCGGCGTCGACATAGGGGTTATCGAAAAGACCCAGTTGAAATTTTAAACGAAGTAGTCTCACCACGGAACTGTCGACCCGCTTTTCACTGACCTTTCCGTCTTTGACCAGTTTCACCACAACATCAGTCAGGGTTTCGCCTCCAAATTGATCTACTCCCGCGTCAATGATCCGTTGTACCCTTTCCTCTGTATTCAATTTTTCAACACCCCATGCTCTTGCAGGAAAATTCACGGGCCCGATTTTAGCATCAGATACCAGTCCCCAGTCGGTACACACTACTCCGTCATAGTGATATTTCTTGCGCAGCAAACCGGTGATGATAGATTTGTTGTAGGAAAATCCTACTTCTTCCACATTTTTTTGTCCCATCGGGACGCCGTAGTAGGGCATAATGGCTGCAGTATGTGCTTTAAAAGCCGCTTCGAAGGGGACCAGGTGATAATTGAAATTATTACCCGGGTATACCTGGCCTTTCTGAAAATCAAAATGCGGGTCAAGTCCTTCCTTTTGAGGACCGCCGCCAGGGAAATGTTTGGTCATACAGGCCACGCTGGCGGACCCAATTTTTTCACCCTGGTAGCCCCTGATATAGGCCGTTGTCATGCGTGCGCTCAGGTTGGCATCCTCTCCAAAGGTTCCGGCGATGCGCGGCCAACGGGGCTCCGTGGCCAGGTCCACCTGCGGGTGTAATGCCTGCCGGATGCCCACGGCCAGGTACTCCTGCCGGGAAACATCGGCAAACTGCTCCATCAGTTTTTCATCGCCGATGGCGGCCATTCCTAACGGTTCCGGCCACACGGAAAATGTGCGGGCCGACATGGAAAAGAACCCCCCGGTGTTCTGGTTCCTCGGATCCGAGGCGATGGTGAGCGGTATACCGAGCCTGGTTTTCTCCGCGTACTGTTGCATATGGTTGTACCAGATGGCCAGGGTATCCGGGGAAGGTACCGAAAACAGGTTGAAATGGGTGATATGGTGCTTGTCCATTTCAGTGACGCCTACAGGCGACATACTGGCCAGCATGTCTTTCGCCGGTTTGTCTTCGATACTGCCGTCCGCATTTACGCGAACCGCTGAATAAAACATCATGCCCGCCTTCTCCTCCAGGGTCATTTGTTTCAGCAGGTCCTGTATCCTGTTTTCAACAGGCTGCCGGGAGTCTTCATATACGTCGAGTTTCCCATTCTTGTTCAGGTCGCGGAATTGGAAACCGCCTTCCGTGCGGATCACAGCTGATTGCGCGATCACCGTGTCAGGGAGGTTATGATCAGCGGGATCGTGTGAAAATGCAAGCACCGCGGTCAAAACACCGGCGCACGCCGTGTACAGGATGGATTGGTAAAGTTTCATGTTACATTATTTATAATACATTAGAATAGAACATCGAAATCCCGCAAAGGCTGGAACCTGCTTACTGCCTGTTCGCTTTTTTGCGTTCGCCCTCCGCATCAAACATGCCCATGAGGCTGCCGGTTACATGGTCCTCATCTTTTTTAGTCAGTACAAGATTCACATCATAGCCCTGTGCCGTGAAATAAACCGTAATCTGATTTTCATTTCGCTCGATGTTGGAGATCTTGGAGATTTCAGTTCCAGTGCTGTCCTGCACCACACCGGCCAGGGAATCGGCTTTTTTATCGAGTACAAAAATCATTTTCACATCCCCACTGGGTGTACCTTTGAGCAATACGGTCCAGGAGCCGGCAAAATAATTTACGGTAGCCGTCTGGGCCTTTGCGGCAAAACTGCCCGCAAAAAGAAAAGCGGCCATTACAATCGTCTGGTACTTTTTCATGTTGTCGATCAATTAAATGATGGTTTTGAAAGATGATAGGGCTGCTGCGAGCCATTTACTAAAAAATAAAAAATGAAGATACGGCAAATCCTATTACATTTACTAAAAATTAGGAAATGCGCCCGGCGGCGGCTTTCCCACGGCGAAATCCTGCTGATGTCGCTGCCCGATATTATCTCCGGGCGTAAAACACCCGTACAGTCATGAACAAAAAGGCGGAATTGATTCATTTCCTGGAAAAAGGATACCTGGACCACCGGCCCAGCCTGACGGTGGACTGCGCCATTTTTGGATATCATGATGGCGAACTGAAGCTGCTGCTGGTTAAAAACAAAATTGTGACCATGTGGTGTCTGCCCGGTGGCTATGCCAGGAAGAATGAAAGCCTGGATGCGGCAGCCGCCAGGATTTCCTCCGAACGCACAGGAATCGACAACCTTTTCCTGAAACAATTCAAAACCTTTGGCGACCCGGGCCGTAATCTCTCCCATGCGGGCATCGATGAAGAAAAACTTTTTGAACTCACCGGGGTGACCATCGATGAAGACAGCTGGTTGAAAAGCGAGACGGTGTCCGTGGGTTTTTATGCCATCACGGACATGGTGCATGCCAACCCCAGGGCCGATTTCCTGTCCAGCGAATGTCGCTGGTTCCCGGTCAGTAAATTACCCAAACTTGGCTTTGACCACAACGAAATGGTCCGCGAAGCCCTGCACACCATGCGGATCCACCTCTATCATTACCCCATCGGCAAGAACCTGCTGCCGGAAAAATTTACGCTCAGGGAGATCAAGTTGTTTTACGAAGTGATGTCGGGCAAAACGCTCCATGTTTCTAATTTCCCGAATAAACTGATTTCGCTGGGACTCATCGTGAAGACCAACGAGAAAAGAAATATCGGGGCGCATCGATCGCCGGCCTACTACCGTTTCAATGAAAAAGTGTATGCAAAAAGTTTGAAGGAGGGCCTGGTGTTGGTATAGGCGTCGCGATTATATTGCGCGCTGCCATAAAATTATTTCCCTGCAGAATCATGTAACTTGGATCGCCCGCACCGGGTGGGCTGGAAAAGCGCCGCCGCGCGAATTAAAATAAACTCCTGATTATGGCCAAACCTTCATCCGCCAGGAGGGAAATTTACAATCAATCCATCAACAGCTTTTGGACAGCCTGCTGTTTCTTACCCGTTGGATGGTTCTGGTTTTACAATGGGCCGGATCGCCGGTTGTATTGGTTTATAGGTGTAAGTCTCTTGGTCAGTGTACTGCCACAGAAATTCCTGGACCTGTTTCAGCTGAGCACCCAACGAAAAGTATATGAAAGATTAGGCGTGAAAATCATACGCAGACTGGTGCAGAACGGAGATTGGGTGAAAGCCGGGACCAGGGCAAATAGCCTGCAACTTATCCAGGATACAAACGGGGCGAAGAAATACCTTAATACACTTGCCATGTATGAACGTTTTCACTGCTGTTGCTTTTTATTCTTTCTCCTCACAGCTGTCTATGCCTGGTATCGCGATCATACAATGCTGGCCATTGGGATCATGGTGACGAACCTGCTTTATAATGTCTCTGCGATATTGTTGCAACAGTATAACCGGTTGCGTATAAAGCGAGTTCTTTCTTATAACCGGGAACTGCCCGCATCCAGTCCCCAATGACGGCAGGAATCGGAAGCGACCGAACTGATAACCGGTGTCAATCCTTGAACTATCTTCCACTGCCAGCGAAGCCTGCTGCAAATTGTGCCAGCAGTTTGCTTCAATATTCTTTACCTTGCTTCCATGACTGTAAGAAAAACAGGGACTGTAGTTCTACTGCTTTTGGGGACCTTTTTTTTGCACGCGCAGGATATCAAAAACATCCCATTAAAAAATGAAAAAAGCGCTGATCCACTAAAAAACTGTTACATCAGTCTTGTAAAAGATGACAGGGCAGATACCAGCGATATCGGTTCCATCAAAATAACCGGGCTCTTTGGCAAGAAGACCCAACGCCTCAACCTTCGAAACGGAGCGAGGACAGCCATCGCGCAATATATCCATGCTAACGTGCAACAGGATACTTCCGCAGGCCCGATTGTGATGCATATCTCCCAATTGAAACTCCAGGAATCCGGCACCTCAGGCCTGAAAGTGGAGAATGAACTCACGATGGGCCTCGTATTTTACCTGGATACAACAAAATTGATAGCGTATACCGGCGGCGGCTCCACAGAGTCGATGGGCGATCCTGCCAAACTCATCGAAGAACTGATCCGTGGAAATATCGGGTCCATGCTCCATCAGTTCGACCAATGGTGGGCTACCAATAAGGGATTTTATGCGGCCATTCGCACCAAACCCACCATAAAAGTGGAAGTAGCATTCGATCCCGACAGCGACAACGCAGACATCATTTCCTATTCACGCCAACGGCCGCTTACACTCGACGATTTCCGGGGAAAGCCTGACGACATGAGCACCGCGGCAGCCGTTACTTACAGCATTCTGATCATGAAGTACAGTTCCGTACGCACCATGACCAATGAAATCCTGGTAGATGTTTCGGTACTGGCCAATTTCAACAAAACAAAATCATGGTGCCGCCCGGAACACCGCAACGAGGAAACCCTCAGGCATGAACAGGGCCATTTTGATATATCCGCCATCAAGGCCTGCGAACTGGTGGATACGATCAGGAATTTCCATTTTAGCGTCGATAATTTTCCCAGGGAACTGGACCGGCTGCAAAGACTGAAACAAAAAGAACTCGACGACCTGCAGGATCAATATGATCGCGATACCGGCCATGGACGCGGTCCGCAGGCCCAGGAAAAATGGAATCAGCTGATCCGGCAGAAATTGGGAAACTCCTCCTGTTTCAAATCCTGATCATCTCCCGTATCGTTTGGCGCGCGCCAGCCTTCTCCACCACAGGATGGCGCCGGTTATAAAAAGAATACCAGGTGTAAGACCGATCAACAGGTAAATAAATTTGATTCCCACAGCCCCCATTTTGCCAGTGTGAACCTGGTAAACCATTGCGTCAAGTTTATCCCACCATGACTGTTTCCGGATATCATAGAAGGCTGTCAGTTTCCCAGATTGCTTGCTGAAAGAAACATAGCTGGCGTAGTCGTTTACCAGGAACAGGGTGTGAGTAAAGCGGCCAACAATTTTGACATCTGATCCGGAGTCAAGCGGAACATATACCGATACCGGGGAAAAATTACCAAGGGATCTGGCATAGCCAAGCATCGGCTCCATGGATGCAGCCGGCAACACAGGTCGCACCCTTTCCACCTTCGTCCAGCTCCCGCGCTCAAACGCAGGGAGGTTCAGCCAGAAACCGGTGAAAAAAATAATGCTGTTGAACAGCAGGCCCCATACGCCGATGATCCGGTGCAAAGCAGATGCGGCAGATCGCCGATAACGTATTCGGGTGTAGCTCTTCCGGTGGAATATATCCGTGATATGTTTGCGATACACGATGAATCCCGTTAACAGGGATCCCAACATCAATAAAGCAACAATGCCGGTAGTCAGCATGCCGACCGTGCCCAATTGAAAACAGTAATGGAACTGGTAAAGCCATCGAAAAAAAGAGGCCGACAGGGTTCCATAGTCGCCCTCCCTGATGATTTCATTGTTGTAGGGATTTATAAACACGGCGTATAGGTAACTGCTGAAATGATTGGGCACTTCCCTGAACAGGAGGAACTCATAACAATCACCCGCATGACCTGGAAAACGAATCAGATCAATTTCCCGGGTATCTTTATAATGGGCAGCTATTTTGTGAAACATGCTGTCCAAAGGCGCCGGGTGAGTGCCGGCTTTGATGTCATGCAGATCCCGGTTGAAATAGTTATCAAACTCATCCCTGAACAGGAGCAGGGAGCCGCTGAGACCAATAACGAGGTAACATACACCCATAACTGCACCCAGCCACTGGTGTATGCCAAAGATGATCCTGGACGTATAAGGGGAAAGCTTCATATCACAATATCTCTTTTATATCATAGTGTATAGGTGGCTCCAATACGAAAAGTCCGTGGCGCTTCTGTAAACAATTGTGTTTGTGAATACCCGCCCGTAAAATTTCGCGTGTTACCGATATTGTATGCATTGAACTGGATATTCATTTTACGCAATTGATAATTGACGGAGGCCTGGAACGAAGTGTAGGCTGGGATCTTTAAATCACCGTTTGGTACTGAAACCGCCCGCCTGTCCTCGAACCGCACACCAGCTCCCAGGCCCAATCCCCTTACGACACCGCGAAAATTATATTTTAACCACATATTGGCCAGGTTGGGTGCGGCACAGGGCAACTGGTTGCCCACATTGGAGGGATTAACGGTATCCCGGGTGATGTGTGCATCGTTGTACGCATAATTGGCGACTATGCTCAACGATGGGCTGATATTACCCTGTACATTGACCTCAAGGCCCCGGCTCCTCGCCCCTCCGGCTACCACCTGCGATAACCCGGTGGGGTCCCTGGGATCCG
>DATJYH010000312.1:0-9462 GCA_035499675.1 Puia sp. | reverse complement strand
TTCCATATAACCGAGCGGGTAATGATTCGGCACATAATCGCGGAGCGAGCCGTTCCGCAATTTCATCCAGCTGTAATTTTTTTTCCCCGCCCAAAGCGACCGGTACCCGTTAAAATAAAAAGGGAGCCGCCCCCTGCCCTGCCTGCTCACCAATGTTTCCTGGTAAACGGCATCGCCCTCCCAGAACCAGTTGGGCACAGAAGTGCTGTTTGCAAGTTCCTGTCCCCCCTCGCCAAAGAGGTAGTAAAATGCCTTTGACAGCCCCACCCGAAAATTGTTGTACTGCTGAACATGGCGGTATTCATGGATGGCCAGTTGCTCCTGCCATGGCAGGCTTCCCAGTTCAAAACTGTTCTGCTCGGCAGTCAATTCAAACTCGCTGCGAAATGGAGCCAGCTGTACATACCCGTTAGAAATGGTGGTCTGGTTCTGGAACACAATGTCGATTTTGTGTTGTTTGCCCCCAAGCGTTGCGAGTGTGTACCGGCTCAGGTTTCCTACAATGGCAGCCACCTGTTGTGCCTGTTTTTCCATACCTGCGGGGAAAATGACCCGGGCGGTGTCTGTATTGATCTGCCGCCAGGACAACGATGGCGGAATGCCGCCGAACTGCTGGCCGTGGCCAATCAGTGGCCTGGCCAGGAAAAACAAGAAAACCGCTTTGCGGACAAATGTCATGCGTCGACTGGTTTGTGGCCTGAAATTACCGGATATGCATGACAGAAAAAATTTTGAACACCCGCCGCCCCGGAAAAAACATATCGATAACAAATAGCCTGTTCCGGGGAAATAACAAAAGCTCTTTTCCTTTTTTTCTTTATGCCTTACATTCGTGTCGGTATAACACTGATTGACTGTATGAAATCCTGGAAGCGGTTACCCGCCATCGTCAATAATGTTGACTCCATACTGGCTGCGGCCCTGGGGTTTTATATTATCCAGCTATTCTCGAGGCATGGCGGCATCGGCATTTCGCCTGATTCCGTTACGTATATCAGTGCTGCCCGCAATTTCAGTGCGGGAAAAGGACTGATCGAATTTGACAATGTGCCGATGGTGGATTTCCCCGCGGGCTACCCGATTTTCCTGGGCATTATCAGTTTTGTGACGAGGATGGACCCGGTCGCATTCGGTCCCGTACTCAATGGATTCATGTTTGCCTGCGTGATCTACCTCTGCGGCTACATGATGAACAGGTTCTATTATCCTTCCCGCTGGTACAAAATTGTTCTGCTCAGTTGTTTTGTCATCAGCCCCTGCCTGCTGGAAATCTATTCCATGATGTGGTCAGAGACACTGTTCATCCTGGTCCTGCTCCTGTTCATCGCTTCATTCAAGACCTATCTCGATAACGAAAAATTGTCTTCCCTGCTGCTGATCTCCATACTGGCCGGCATAGCCTGTGTAACCCGGTATGCGGGTGTCACCCTGGTGGTTACCGGGGGGATGCTGATCACCCTGAATTACCGGATGAATTTTATGAAGCGGATCCGCCACCTGTTCATCTTTGGCTGTGTGTCCGCCTCGCTGCTCATCCTGAACCTGCTGCGAAACAGTGCATCCTCCGGTACCTTTACCGGGCAGCGCCAGAAAGGGATTACGCCCCTGCTTCAAAACATCTATTATTTCGGGGCAGTGCTCTGCGACTGGCTACCCGTCCCAAAAAATAACAATACCGTGCAACTGCTGGTGGTGCTTGGATGTGCCGCCCTGCTGACAACGGTGTTGCTCATTCTTTTTTTAAGTCGCACCGGTTACCACTCCTATGAACATGTTTCCATCATCTTTTCATTCGTGTACATCGGGTTTATGTTGTTTTCGGCCACAGTATCCCGTTATGAGCAGTTCAGCAGCCGGCTCCTGTCACCACTGTTTATCCCCGTGTTGTGGGGGCTCAGCGGTATGCTGCCCCTGTGGATACACAAGCTCCCAAGGCCAGCCTCCCGGTGGACAGCAGCCGGACTGGGATTGGTCCTGGCCGCCTGGTTCCAGTACAATCAATACCAGCAGGACGCTGAAACATGGGATGGGGTAAGAGACGCCGGCATTCCCGGTTATACAGAGGATCCATGGCCGCAATCACCGATGATTGCGTTTATTAACAAGAACCCGGGGATGTTCAAGCCTGCATACAGTCTCTATTCCAATGCGGCAGACTATCTATATTTCTATACCGGGTTGCATCCGTATAACCTTCCCCAGGAGGTTTTCCCGGGAGAGCAAAAGAGATTCTACGCCGATCCGCGCCACTATATCATATGGTTCAATGATATCGACAATCCGGATTTCATCAACCTCGATGAGATCCTGCAGAACCAGCGTTTCACCCTGCTGCAGAACTTCCAGGATGGGTCCATCTATGTTTCGGTGGATAGTTCAGCCGTAAAACAGGTTCAGCAATAGCAGCAAAGGCCGGCAGCATAAAAATGCCGGGGCCGGCAAACAACCTGTAAAACGATCGTCTGCCCACCAACGGGATTCGGTAAAAAATTAAGAAGGTCTTACCCAGATGTTGCGATAGCTGATCGGTTCACTCGGGTCGCCATGTGCCTGTAATTTAATGGGACTGGCGCCGTGTTTTTTATAGAAAGGCTGACCGATGTATAAAGTCTGTCCTTTGAGTTCATAGTTATTCTGCAGCAGTACGCCGTTGAGGAATACCGTCACTTTTGCCGGCGTTTTTACCGAGCCATCATCATTGAACCTGGGAGCCGACCAGGCAATGTCGTAAACCTGCCATTCGCCCGGTTTGCGGTTGGCATTGGCAAGCGGAATGCTTTGTTTGTAAATACTGCCAGCCTGTCCATTTACATAGGTAGGGTTGTTATAGGAATCCAGCACCTGCAGTTCGTATCCTCCATCGCCCGCGCCGGTTGAGGCCAGAAAAATTCCGCTGTTGCCGCGTGCCTGCCCGCTGCCGGTGATATTTTCGGGAATGCGCCATTCAATATGTAACTGGTAGTCCATAAAAGACTGTTTGGTCTCGATGTTTCCGGCAGATTTGTTTACGGTAAGGATCCCGTCCTTTACTGTCCATCCGGCCGCTTGCGTGGTATCCTTCACAGAACGCCATTTGTCCAGGTTGCTGCCATCAAAAAGTACGATGGCATCGGAAGGAGCATCTCCACAGGATTTGCCGGGTGTGACAACAGGTGGCACCGGGCTGTATACTTCGGTAAGTTTTGGATCGCCTTTCTGGGCCAGTGTCCATTGGGTAGCCGTCAGCAGCATCAGCACGGCAAGCATCATGTTCTTTTTCGGGTAACAAGCAATTCGGAGCATAGTAGATATTTTATGA
Source organism: Puia sp. (assembly GCA_035499675.1). Lineage (GTDB taxonomy): Bacteria > Bacteroidota > Bacteroidia > Chitinophagales > Chitinophagaceae > Puia. The sequence continues at coordinate 6,164 of DATJYH010000312.1, read as the reverse complement.
AATGAGGAACCAAATTATGATAAAATCTGTTATGTTCCCCGACCAGATAAAAATAGACCGGCAGATATGTTTACATAGCGCAAACGAATACATGCGGATATTTACAGGCTGCGTATTTTCAAAAACAGCGGCTGCCGGATTGCTTTTCTGCTGTCAGCCCGTAGCTTTGATTTCCTGAACCATATGGATTACAATCAAACCGTTGACTACCTGCTCGGCAAATTGCCGATGTTCAGCCGGATTGGTGCGGCTGCTTTCAAAAAAGACCTGACGAATACCAAAAAGCTTTGTGCCTTCCTCGGCGACCCTCAAACACGGTTCAAATCTGTTCACATCGCCGGCACCAATGGCAAGGGTTCCACCAGCCACATGCTGGCAGCTGTGTTCCAGTCGGCGGGGTACCAGACCGGCTTATATACTTCCCCCCATCTCCGGGATTTTCGTGAACGGATTAAAATCAACGGGACGTGGATCAGCGAGGAGTTTGTTGTCGATTTTGTGGAGAGGATCCGGCCCATGATCGAGGAACTGGAACCTTCTTTTTTTGAGATCACCGTGGCGATGGCCTTTGATTATTTTGCACAGCGGCAGGTAGATATCGCCATCGTGGAGGTCGGCCTGGGGGGAAGGCTGGACAGCACCAACATCATCACACCCGAGTTGGCGGTCATCACCAATATCAGTTATGACCACATGAATATGCTGGGAGATACGCTGGACAAGATCGCTTATGAAAAGGCAGGAATCATAAAACCCCGTGTGCCAGTGGTGGTAGGTGAGAAACAGGATGATACCCATGCGGTGTTTGCATCGAAAGCTGCTTCCCTGGAGGCGCCCTTATATTTTGCCGACCAGCATCGTTATGTGGCGGCCTGGGAATTTAAACGGCATCTCCTGGTGGCCGAGGTAACATCCAGCCACGACAACAGCAAACAATATTACCAGCTGGACCTTCACGGCCTCTACCAGCTCAAGAACCTGGTGACCGTGCTGGAAGCACTGCAACGGTTGCAGGAGTTGGGCTGGAATATAACGGAGACACACATACAAAATTCATTGGAGCGTGTAAAAAAACTGACCGGTCTGCATGGCCGTTGGGAGGTGATTCATGAAAACCCGCTGGTGATCCTGGATGTGGCACACAACGAGGATGGCATCCGTCAGCTGGCATTGCAAATTGAAGTAACAGACCATGAATCACTGCACATCGTGATCGGTATGGTAAAAGACAAGGAAACAGCCAAAATAGTTTCCCTGCTCCCCCCGCATGCCCGTTACTATTTTACGAAGGCACAGATACCCCGGGCCCTGCCGGAGGAGCAGCTGGCTGCCATTGCAGCTGCAGCCGGTCTCCATGGAAATCATTACCCGGATGTCAATACCGCCTTTCGCCAGGCATTATCGCAGGCCGGCAGGAAGGACCTCGTGATGGTTTGCGGGAGCGTGTTTGTAGTAGGAGAGTTAGATGTGATAAGGGACATGTGATGCGGGATGCGGGATAAATATCCGGAGACGCGTGTTAAAAAAATTTGGGCAAAATTCTATGTTTCTCCATAGGGCAAATCCAAATTTGCCCGCAACCCGTATCTCGAATCCCGCATCTTTACATACTGATCTAAGACTAATACTTCATTTCCCCCATTCTCTCCAACGCATAAAACAGCGTTGTTACGTGCATGCTTTGTATGATCCGGTTTTCTTTTAGCAGCTGTTTTACTTCGTCGATGCTGAAGAGGTATACTTCGATCTCTTCATTATGGTCCAGCTGCTGATCTTTGACCAGTTGGCCGCCGGTAGCAAGGAACATGTGCATCCAGTTATTGTTGGTAGAGGGATTGGACGAAGTTTTGCCGAGATATTCAAACCGGCTGAAGTGATAACCGGTTTCCTCCACCAGCTCCCGTTCAATGGCGGCCTGTAAGGAAGCATCTGTTTCGTCCACACATCCACCGGGGATCTCGTAATCGGTAATGCCAAGGGCATGACGGTACTGGCGCTCGAGTATGATCCTTCCATCCACCGTCACAGCTACGGCCGTAACCCAGGTAGGGAATTCGTATACGTAATACGGGCTGATTATTTTTCCCTGCCTGGTTCTGCAGGTATCCTGGCGCAACGTAAACCAGGTATCCTTAAAAAGATATTCGGATGAAATAGTTTCCCAACTTAAGTCTCTCACAGTAAAATTATTTTTGAATAAATCGCGTGGCAGGCAATTGCCCGCTTAGAAAAACCATCACGATACACAACCCGCATCCGGCATCCCGCTTCGCCTGCCGAATCCGCCTCAGGAGGAGCAGGCGGGACTCCCAACTCTCGACCCTCGACCAAAGACTCCCGACTCGGCCCGCTACCACTTATTCCTCTCCCGCAAACTATTGATATGCGCCACATGATGCTTACCATGCCATGCATACATTCCCAGCAAATGCCAAAGCGTAAATGTTTTTTTGTGCTCGGGATGAAGTACGGTTCGTTCCCAGGCAGTATCGGGCTGGTTGCGCAGAGCCTCATACCAGCGGGTGTGCAACGCGTATAAAAGTGTGATGGAGATATTGACCGGCAGGTTTTTTACATCGTCCAGTTCCGCCCATAAATTTTCCTGGTAAGGACGAATGGCCGGGTTGATTTCCGTAAGTCCGAGTTTGAACCGGCAATACGCATTGATATGGCTGTCGGCTATATGATGCACCAGTTGATTCACTGTCCAGCCCCCTTCGCGGTAAGCTGTGTCTAGCTGTGCTTTGTCGAGATTTAACACCGCATTCTCAACCTGCTGGGGAAGGAATTTAATGTCATCGAGCCAGGTTTCTTTTTGTTTAACGGAAAATGCCTGTGGTTCGTAATGACCGATCGGATATCGAAGATCTACATTCATATTTAATATTTTAGACAGTCCGGCCCGGGTATAGGCCATCATTCTTCGCGCAAAGTATGACCAGTCAAATGAATAAACACATCCTCCAGGTTGGCCTGTTTGACCTCCTTCGGACGTTCGAAACCGGTAGCCACCAGGTTGTCGATCAGTTTATCGGGTGTATCAAGCACAATGATCCTGCCCGCATCGATGATTGCAACGCGGTCGCACAACACCTCCGCCTCATCCATATAGTGCGTGGTAATGATCACTGTGGTGCCTTTGGCCCGGATATCCTGCACCAGTACCCAGAGATTTCTCCGCGCCTGCGGATCCAGCCCCGTGGTGGGTTCATCCAAAAAAATGATCTTGGGATGGTTGATCAGGGTGGTGGCAATGGAGAAGCGCTGTTTCTGTCCACCGCTTAATTCCTTGTATTTTGATTTGGCCTTATCGCGAAGGTTTACCATGTCCAGTAACTTCAGGGGATTAACCGGCTCGTTGTAGAGACCGCCAAACAATTCGATCAACTCTACCAGGTTCAGCCCGGGATAGTAGCCGGAGGTTTGCAGCTGTACTCCTATAATCTTTTTAATCTCATCGGGTTGTTTGTCCAGGTCATAGCCGTCCACCGATACCTGGCCGCTGGTTTTCTGCCTGAGGGTTTCGATGATTTCAAGCGTGGTAGATTTGCCGGCGCCATTCGGGCCCAGCAATCCAAATATCTCACCCTGTTTCACCTCAAAACTGATTCCCTTTACGGCTTCAAAATCGCCGTATTTTTTGTGCAGGTTTTTTACGGAAATGATGCTGTGCTGGCTCATGATCTGGCAATTTACATCAGTTCCGTTTTTGTGCCAAGTTAATTAGAAGAAGAAGGCTGAAGTGATGGAGGTGACAGCGGTTAGCCCCACTTATTTGGTAAAGATCTCGGTGTAGTACAGCATCCCTTTTTTATCCCTGGAACAACCAATGCCGGTCTGGGTAAAATCACCTTCGATATTTTCTCGGTGAGGCCTGCTTTTCAGCCAGGTGTCCACCACCTCCTTCGCGGTTTCCGGGCCATAGGCTACGTTTTCTCCAAAAGCATGCATGGATCCCAGTTGGTTGCCGATGGCTTTCGCCCTGGATTCCACACCATCGTGCCCAAAGGCAACCTTTCCCGCGGCCATATCCTTACTGTGCTGCAGGGCAACGCCGGATTCAAAGTTATTCATTTGCAATGCCTGCATGCCGATGGATTTGCGATGGAGGTTGATGTAATACAGGATGGATGCCGGCAGGCTGTCATCACGCTCCGGGAGTAAATTTACAGGTTGCTCTACCTTTGTTTTTATACTAGTATTTGTGGGTATAGCCGCTGTTGAAGCAACCAACATCAAACCCAGCAAACCAATCATTCTAATCTGCATCATAGCTGTGTAAACTCTCAACCGGCACACCATGGTATTAACCGGATGTTAAATAAACTTAAAATCGAAATTCCATTTTTACATCCGCTGTCAAAAAAGGGGAATCATCGGCAGGTATATGTTTGAATCCGTATTGGGCGTACAACGCAATGGCTGGTTTCAGCCGGCTGTTGGAAAAAAGAAATAGCCGCCTGGCCCCCAGCTCTCTCGCCTTGCCGATGCACTTTTCCATCAGCATTTTGCTGATGCCCTTTCCCCGGTAGGCCGGGGACACACCCATCTTTACCAATTCGTACTCCCCCTCGTGTTCCTTCATCAGGCCGGCCGTTCCAACGATCTTCCCGTCTTCTTCCGCGAGAAAAATAAACCCGCCCCTGTCGATGACGAGCCCGATGGGATCTTCCAATACCTCCCGGTCATGGGACTCCATGAGGTTGTAGCTGTCCAGCCATTCCTCGTTCAGCCTTCTAAAATCCGAAATATATTTCTTGTCAAAATCGATGATGCGGACCATAATTCTTTTTATTGAACTTTTTCTGCCGATCTCAAACAGGCTTCCAGTTCCTTCATCATATTGCTGCTCCCGATAAAAAGGGGAGACCGCTGGTGAAGACTGCCCGGCTGTATGTCCAGTATTCTTTCCCGGCCATTGGTGGCCATACCTCCTGCCACCTCGATGATAAAAGCAAAGGGATTGCATTCGTATTGCAGCCTTAGTTTCCCTTCCGGTCTGTCGATCGTACCCGGGTACATAAATATGCCTCCCTTGATGAGGTTGCGGTGGATGTCTGCCACCATGCTGCCCACATAACGCTGCGTATAGGGACCGCCGTTAGCCTTTGTCTTTTTCTGGCAGGCATCAATGTATTTTTTAACCCCCTCGCCATAACTAAAAAAACTGCCATGGTTCACCGAATAACAGACGCCCGTTTCGGGGCATCTGATATCGGGGTGACTGAGCGTAAATTCGCCAATGGAGGGGTCCAGGGTAAATCCATTTACCCCCCTCCGTGTCGCATATACAAGCATGGTAGAAGAACCGTAAATAATGTATCCCGCTGCCACCTGTTGAATACCCGGCTGCAGGAAATCCCGCTGTTCACAGGGTTTACCGCGCTCGCTGACCCGGCGATAAATGCCGAAGATCGTTCCGATGGAACTGTTTACATCGATGTTACTGCTTCCATCCAATGGATCAAAGAGACATATATATTTCGACTGGTTGCTGACCTCGTCGTCGAATACAACAATCTCGTTCATCTCTTCGCTACCAAGCCCGGCACAGCTGATCCCATGTCGTAATACACCCATGAACTGGTTGTTGGCAAACACATCCAGTTTTTTTACATCTTCGCCCTGGATGTTGACTTCGCCGGCGTCTCCCAGTATGTCCACGAGTCCTGCTTTGTTCACTTCCACGTTCACTCTTTTGGCAGCCAGGCCGATGTCGCGCAACAGGTTGCTCAACTCACCGGTGGCATGGGGAAATTGTCGCAGCTGCTGGATGGTAAATTCATCCAGCGTAAGCACGCGCCTGCTTACATTCATATGGGGCATTTTAATGGTTGAGATCGCCGGACAAAAATAAGCGATTGAAGGAGATCAACCGCCGGGCAGCATTCAATTACCAGGAAAATCGGATGTGAAATCACTTGTCCTATCTTTGCCGTCATTTAAAAGCGTATACCGTACATATTAAATCGCCTGTTCAACATGAAAGTGTTCAAATTCGGAGGAGCGAGTGTAAACAGCATTGAAAGGATCAGGATCCTGGCAGATATCATGCGTTCTGTCCGGGATGAAAAGATACTGGTGGTCGTTTCGGCGATGGGAAAAACCACCAATGCCCTCGAAAAAGTAACCGGGGCCTATTTTGCCAACCAGCCGGACGAAGC